>CBDUVK010000016.1:0-21561 GCA_965370645.1 uncultured bacterium | reverse complement strand
ATTATGACTTTTTTCTTTTCGCGATGATTTTATTCAGTTCTGCTCTTTTTCTTTTAATATTGCGCTTTCGACGGAGCCGTTTCTCTCTGGCATTGTATTTCTTTCCCACGAATCCTCCAATCAGGTTAATTTTGTATTATTAATCTCACCTTGTTGTTGATTGTATCGATTTGCCTGCAAATACTGAAAAAATTCCTCAACCGACTTAACTCTGGGACCCTTCCAACATTGATTCCAGGGCTGATCAAGACAGATGGCCAATCGTCCGGTTTGGGCGAAATCTTCCAGGTTATCAACAAAATCATCCAGTAAAGCAAATCCCACAATTTGGAATTTAAAATAACTGATGTGAACTTCGTTTGATGCGAGCTTATTTTTTCCAATCCAAATATATGTTGAGTCTCGAATATCATCAGGCTGAGCAGTAACAATCACTATTTCAAATTCATTTTGCCATGATTGTAGAGCTTCCAGCGCCCCTGGATAGGCCGGGGCTTCCTCCATAATCTGTTCAATGTAACCGGTTTTCATAAATTTATATATCTCTTCACCAATGGGGAAAAAGTCTTCCAGACGGCGTGATGTAATGGGCAGAATTGAATGATCGGGATACACACCAGTATATACACGAATTAAACTGCCGATGAAATCCCGCACAACCCCATCCAGATCAACCAGAACCCGTGGTTTATTATTCCGGGGAGGTTTCTCATCAAACTGTGATATATTCTTCTTTTCCATTATTTGATATAATCTACCACTGATTCAGCATTATCCACACCAATCACATTTCCGTTCATCCATTGACAATCCTCTCCTGCAAAAACCGAAATCGCGCTGGCAACATCTTCCGGAGTTGTTAAGCGCCTGCCGGGATTACGTTCCACAGCGGCATGGACCATTTTTTCATGACCGGGTATTTTCTGTAACGCAGGCGTGTTGGTTACCCCTCCCCGTATAGCATTGGCAGTGACACCCAGAGGTGCAAGTTCCATGGCCAATTGGCGGATATGTGATTCCAGTGTCGATTTGGCGGCAGATATCGCGCCGTAATAGGGAACAACATGAGTACTGCCATAACTGGTCATGGCAAATATACGGGATCCAAATCCCAGCAGATTGGCCCAGTATAACTCCTGTACCCAGTACACAAGACTATGTGCCATGACATCCAGTGTCATATCCATATTATTCTGGTTAATTACCTGTTCCGGATTAGCTGTAATAAATGGTTTAAGGGTACCAAAGGCCAGGCTGTGTAGAAATACTGTTATATATTCGCCTTCCGGAATTTTCGTTCGTATTTTTTTCACGACCTCTTTTCTTTTATCTGCAGCAGCTGCATTCATATTAAAAAATACCGGGGCCTTTCCCTGGTTTTTAATTTCGTTCTTTATCTCTTCCACTCTGTACAGGGTTTGCTTTCGATCCAAATGTACACCAAATATCCGATAACCATCTTTGGCTAACCTTATAGCAGTTGCACCCCCAAAGCCACTGGAGCATCCCAGGATCAGTGCGTTTTTTTGTTTTCCTTTTTTGGTATTCATAAAATACCTTCCCCTTTATAAAAATCCTGTTAGTTTATATTATTTTGATGTTTTACTGTAAATATTATCGATCAATATTTGATTTTCCAGACCTGTCTCGCCCGGTGTCAATAATGGTTTATTCCTTAAAAGAGCCTGAGAAAAGTGGTCTATCATCCGGGCATAATAATTTTCATTCTTAACCGGTATTATAGCTTCCCCTGTTTCATCCATATAAACCAAATTTACCATACTTTCCGGTTGATTGAAATTTTGAAGGGTTAATTTACCTTTAGAACCATGAAATGTCAAGCCACTTTCCCTGATTACTTGAAATGAAACATACAGCGAGCCTATTGTCTTTTGCTCTAATTCAAACGATATCAGAGCATTTTTTTCCACCGAATGTTTGCCGGGATCAGGTTTTACTATCGCATCAATAATACTCATCTTACGCCCTGAAACATATTGTAACAGATCGATAAAATGAGATCCCAGGTCCGCAATTGATCCCCCTCCCGAAACAGCCGGATCATCTATCCAGGAACGGTTAGAGTGAGATATATCAATTCCGAAATAACCGCCGGCAAAACGGAGGTCCCCCAGCTTTCCCGAGAGAACCCACTCTCTGGCAACATCGATGGCATCAATAAATCTCATAACAAAAGCCGCCATTAAGTTTATATTCTTCTGTTTACAAATCTTCACCATGGTTCTTGCCTGAGATTGGTTTACTGCAAATGGTTTCTCCACTATAATATGCTTACCATGATTTGCTGCTAAAACAGTATGTTCCATATGAAAACCAGGGGGCGAGGTAATAATAACCGCATCAACATCTGATTGCTGAAGTAAAGTTGCAGGTTCATCAAAATATTTGGGGATGCTCAATCTAGCTGCAATTTCTCTGGCCTGATTTATATCTCTTTTGTTAATCGCTATTAGAGTTGAATAGCGTGTTTTTTGAAAAGCAGGGAATAAACGATTTTCAGCATACCTTCCAAATCCTATAATACCATAATTTATACGTTTATTCATGTTTTTTAATAAAAATTTTTAAGAAGCAAATATTAAGTTAATTTAAGAATAACCGACAACAATAATACAAATTAATACCTGACAGAATGTGTAAGATGAAAGCTAAGAATATGATATTGAGCACTATAAATGGATTCCCCGTCTGGCGCCCGTCAGGACTGCTTTGCCGGACTGGCCGGACGACAGGCCGACAATAAACCTCGGGAATGACACCGAAAATCCCTGTCATCCCCGCATGTGTCTGGCGGGGATCTAAGAAGGTAGAGATATTTCCATACATTTTGCTCCTTATGCAGAACAGGAATATTAATCGTTTCCAAGATTTAAATAAGAATCGCCTGCAGTCATTAAAATCCACAGGCGATTTAAGAATGCTTTTTATTAAATTTCAATCTGAAACCAATTCCGAGGCGATGTAATCCATATCTTTTATGATGTCTTTCATTGCCAGGCCCACATTCAATGCTTCAAGTTTTTTCTTTACCTCTTCACTGATTTTATCACACCCCTGGACGATTTTTAAGCCATTGATATACACCTTCTCTATGCTTTCCCTAACAAATAATCTCGCACATGCTTTCAAATATTCAGGTGTATGTACTGTCACACTATCCGGATCAGAGGACTTGTGGCAAAGTGCGTTTGCAACTTCACACCAGGTCATCATATCTGCCAGCAAGAATAAAACATACTGGTAGCTGGTTAATTTGCAATTTCTTGCAGTCACGATAACATCATTCATCGCCCGAATGGTTTGAGCCAGTAATGGTCCATTGGTATCTTCGGGTAAAGTCTCCAGATTTTTTGCGAATGTTTCATAGAAATCTCCAGCTGAGCGTATCGTGGATCTTAAACGAAACATGGCGATTATATTTTGCTGAATTTCGCTTGTTCCCTCATAAATCGTAAGAATCTTGATATCCCTTTTTATCTTTTCAACCTCATACTCCCGCATATACCCATAACCACCCAGAGCTTGAATACCGTCATTTGCCATATGATCTCCTGCCTCAGTGGCAAAGTATTTAGCAATTGATCCCTCAACCTGGAAGTCTTCATCCGAAGAATCTAATTTGATCGTTGTTTCTTCAATATAGGCACGCGCTGCTTCCAATCGCACCGCATGGGGAACGATCAATTTATGAGTATATCCCTGTTTTTCTGACAAGGTTGTTTTGAATTGGATCCTCTCTTTAGAATACTTTACCACCCTCTCCAGGGACGCCATCCCTCCACCCAAACCGAAAGCAGCAACCATTAAACGAGTGTATCCGAATACCTCATTTGCTTGTTTTAAACCCTGACCTTCAACGCCACCAACCAGGTTTTCTGCCGGCACTTCAACATTGTCCAGAATAAGGGGACTGGTATTTGATGCACGAATTCCATGTTTATCTTCATGTTTCCCCGCTTGAAGACCATTTGTACCGGACTCTACAATAAAAAACGATGGACCTTCGGGCGTATCAGCCAGGATGGTAAATAAATCGGCAACCGCAGCATTGGTGATAAACTGTTTTTGACCATTTATTTTATAAGCAACGATTTTCCCGGAGTCATCGAGAACTCTTTCTGCCCTGGTTTTAAGCGCCTGAACATTCGACCCGGCATCCGGTTCAGTGACCCCATAAGCCATCATGAGGCCTTCTTCCGCTATCCTGGTAATGTATTTATTCTTTTGTTCCTCAGTTGATCCAACCCGAATGGGATCCATCCCCAGGCATACTACCAGTAAAGAAGTTGCAATTGCCAGATCCATTTTTGCCATTCTTTCTGAAATCGTAGCGAGTTCATATGCACTGGCTCCTAATCCTCCATATTCCTCAGAAATAAAAAGTAGATGCAGACCCATCTCGGGTCCCATAATGAAGCGAATTAGATCAGCCGGGTATTCGCCGGTTATATCTAATTTTAGTTTGGTTTCCAGCGGTAATTTATCTTTTTCAAGTTTATCGATCGAATCCAAAATCATTTCAAACATTTCAGGATCGATGTTACGGTGTAGTGGCATCTAGAGCCTCCTCTTTTTCTGACTAAGGGAAACAATATAAGCTTTAATAGAATAAAATATAATCACAAAGTTGTAAAAATTTAAAATGAAAAAGAAATTTGGAACTTTCTCACTCGGATTACGTCCCTTATTTTATGTAAAAAGGAATTATGATACATAATATTCATTAGGGGGGATATTATTATGTTAGATATAATTAAAAAAAAACGAATTCTAATCATTGCAGCTCCGCTTTTCGTTTTTCTCTTATTATGCCTATCATGTAGTGAGAAAGAATCACCTACCGCCCCAACCGAAAGTCGGTTCCCGCTTGCCGAAGAGAATAATATCGATCCAATTGCGCTTGGAAGGGCATTTGATGCAGCTGTCTCCGACAGAGGTATAAAATGTCTACTGCTGGCCAGGAATAATGTGCTCATTGCTGAAGAATATTTTTATCAAGATGGCCCGGACAGCCTTTATCATGTACGTTCTGTTACAAAAAGTGTGACCTCTGCCCTATTTGGAATGGCTATGAAGCAGGGAATGATTACAAATCTGGACACAACTGTGGCAGATTTTCTAACCAATTACACAGATACTCTCGACCCCGTTACCGGAAGCATCTCTATCAGAAATCTTTTAACCATGAGTGGCGGTTTTGAGTGGGATGAGTTTACTAATTTCAACCAATTTAATCGGTGGATGGCGAGTCAGGATCATGTTAAGTTTGTACTCGATTTGCCGATTCAGCATACTCCGGGCACTGTTTTCACCTATAATACTGCGGCATGTCAGTTACTTTCTGCTATCTTTACTAAAGCTACCGGATATACATTGAAAGAATTTGCAGAAACATTCTTTTATCCGGCCTTGAATATTGAAGGTGTCCGACCCTGGACTGCTGACGAAAGAGGTTTAAATTATGGCGGTGTTTATTTGAGTCTCACCCCAATGGATATGTTAAAGTTTGGATTGCTCTATGTGAATGGCGGAATATATAATAATACTCAACTCATAGACAGTGACTGGATTGAACTCTCATCACAAAGTTGGTTCCAAACCGGACCAGGATTTTTAGGTTCACATTCGTATGGTTTCCTGTGGTGGATAGGTGGAGAAGGTATGCAGCGATATTTTTTTGCGAATGGTTATGGGGGTCAGTTTATTTTCGGACTTCCAGAGCTAAATGCGGTCATTGTTGCCAGAAGTGATTGGCAGTATACCGGTGGAATTGCTGAACAACAATGGGTGAACACTATCCAGATCATTATAAACCGGGTCATTCCTGCTATAAACTATTAAAAATTTCAATCAGCAAGCGTTTGATGTAACTGCCGGGCATAGCGCAAGGAACAATTATTTTTTGATTTAAAATGCAAATGCTATGCTGATATGAAATTCACCACTGGATTCATAATACTCAGGTTGATGCTTAAATCCATAATCAAAACGTATGGGTCCCAGGGGAGTTAATAATGCAACTCCGGCACCTGAAGTTGATTTAATCTCAGTAACATTGAAATCATTTGCACTGAACCATACATTTCCCACATCAAGAAATACGACTCCCCACAAAAGCCAGAACATAGGAATTCGAAATTCGAGGTTGGTGAGCAGCATAAATTTTCCACCGATTGCCAGAGGGTTTTGACCATTTTCATCGAAAGTAACCGGTCCGAGAAGCTGCTCAAGGTATCCTCTCACAGTTGACGCTCCTCCCAAATAGAGCCGGTCGGAAACGGGTACCTGGGATTTTTGGTCAAGACTAAAGATATTACCGATTTTAAAACGCGATGCCAGAAGCCATTTGCGCTGAAAACGAAATTTCTGGTAACGGCTCCACTCAAAAATTAATTTTATAAAGCGATTATCAGAAATGTCGCCCGTGTTGTTGTCCCGGGTACGGGCATATGCCAGTTTTAAATTAAAATCGGTTACTGATCCATACTGGGGATTGAGATAATTATCGCGGGTATCTTTTACGAGTCGTGAACTGAGAGAATAGATAAAATCCTGACCTCTGGTAATCTGATAAAATTCGACATCGAGTGAATCACCTTTCAGGATTTGCACCCGGTTATAGGCAATGGCACCTGTGATTTTCCAATCCTTATCAAAATCGTGTTGAATTAAAAAGGCAGAGGTAAAATAGTCATAATTTGCAGCATAAAGAGGTCTGACCTGCGTAAAAGCGATGCGAAAAATTCCCGGAGTTCGTGTATAACCTATCCAGGGCTCTATATAGTTGAAACTAAATTGATTTTTGGGATTGGTTATTCTGTGCTGGTTAAAATCATAAGAGAACGATGGGATTGCACTCACGTAAATCGATCGGGCAGTCCCAAAAAGATTTCGATGCCCAAATTCCAGGGTAAAATCGAAGGTACCACCAAATACAATTTCCTGCTCATACCCGATACCAAATCGCACACCTACCCATTTTGTTTTCTTTTCCACTACTTTAACAATCAGGTTAGCACGACTTCTGGTGGAATCGACCGCACGCAGTTCCATTCCTACAAAATTGAACAAACCTGTGGAATATATATTTTTTTGCGATTCTTCAATTTTCTTTCTGGAGTAGACATCATGCTGCCGGATAATCAATTCCCGGCCGATGATAAATTGTTTTACAGTTCTTAATCCGGAGTAGTCGATTCTGGCAATATGTACAGTCTCATTTTCTTTTACCTCAATAGTCACGTAAACCAGAGAATCATTGAATGATTGATGCTGTTTAATTTCCACATAGGGTTTCCCGTGGTTAAAGTAATAATCTTCAAGGGCATTCAAACCCTCTTCAATTTTAACGAATTGAAAGAATTCATTATCTCTGATTTTAAAAAACTTGCGAAATTCACCTTCTGTCAGAAGTTGCCCACCTGCGAAATTAATATTTCCCAGGACAAACCTCTTCCCTTCTGAAATGTTAAATATTACATCAACCTGATCTCCCTTTCGATTGATATCGGTCTCTATCCATACATTTAAAAAACCTTTACTCAGGTAATAGTTATTTAAAATGATTTTATCAATCCGATAAATTTTGTTATCAAATTCTTTCTTTTCTTTGATTTTCAAAATCTCCCGGAGTTGAGAAGATTCAATGGAATGATTACCTTCAAATACAATTTTATGGACTTTTAAATCAGCCCGGGCTGGCTGAATGAAAAGAAAAATTGAAATAAGAATTGCAGCTAGCTTCTTAGAAACTATAGCGCCAGCTAACGTCAATTTTAAATTTGTTATATAATTGTCTGGCATAGAATGAAGAGACTGACCAGTTTCGGTTAATTCTATATTCTAGATAAATTTGATTTCCTATTTCATAATCCACCTTCGTAGCCGCAGCATTCCCTAGGTTAGAAACACCACTTGATCCCAATTGTGTTTTATATTCCAAATATAGATTTGGCATCAGATACTTTCCCAAAGATATCGCACTGTTTTGGGACGATTGATTTAATCTTAGATTGGTAAAATCGATAAGACCTCCCTCACTTTCCACCCGAATCTCATCCAAACCGATAAAGCGACGGGCCTCCTGCTCAATTTTAGAGATGATGGCCTGACTAATCACCTCCTGGCCTTTATCTAAAGCCACACTCCCGGCACTCCCACCGATTTCATTAAAAGTCATCCCAAAAAGAAGCAGGGAAATTTGGTCTTTTGTTTCAGGATAAAGATGCGTAATATCCTGCCGGTTTTGCAGATCATAGATACGTATTTCCTTAACAGGGTTATTCAAACTCCCTTCCACCTGCAATTGAAATAAGTTTCCATATTTTTTCTTCTCAGCATATATTTTGAGGACCGGCAATTCTTTGGGATTAACAAATTCTATTCGTCCATTGCGGATATTGAATTCTTCAAATTGAAAATATTTTCCTTTAGGAACTTCGAGATTTCCATACATTTCGAGCAGCCCTTTTGGTTCCTGGATAATCTGAAGGTCCCCCATTAACATTATATTGAATGAGTTGAATAATGCCTCACTTCGTATATAAAAATTCCCCGGAATAGAGACACTGAGCAGATACTGTAAATATGGTGGTGTTTCTCTTACTCCCCTGGAAAGGAGCAGATTTTTTTCTGACTCTTTTAAATCCAAATCAACCTGTCCTTCTGGAATATCAATATTTCCCGTGATATTTAAGGTATCCCGGCCTGTTATTTTTAAATTTGAGGTTGAAAAAAATACCCTGGCATTTTCCAGGTAATAATTTATGTATACCTTATTGGCTTTAAGTCCGATATCATATGAAGGGCTGTCTAGCTTTGATAAATCAATAGTTCCCTTAACCTCTATCTCTCCTTCCGATTGAGAGGTAACCAGAAGTTTTTTAAAGGGTGAAAGCAATGCTTCTCCGATCGATTTAAAAAAATTGCGATCTTTTTTAGCGGCAACTGTTTTCATTTTGCAACTATTGATAACTAATTTCCCGTTTTGGATTGAAGACGATAACTCAACCTCTTGAAAAGGATTTTCAATTTTTGACAGGTACAACGTTCCATTACTTATTTTTATCGAACCCTGAGAAATTTTGGGTGAATCAACTGTTCCACGCAGTTCTAATTGAATTGAGATATCTCCGGTTATAAGGTCTAATTCGGGCATGAGTACATTTAAAAATTTCAGAGAATCCTCTCTGATGCTTACATTTAACACAAAACTTTTATCGTTCAAAATATCATCAAGTTTTTCATAATTCCAGTTTATCGGCTTAACACCTTTTAGTTGAATATGAGTATTCATAAAATTGACATTTCCCTCCTTCAGAACTATTCCAGCGGGATCGATAATACCCTCGAACTCAATGGATGGAAATTTATACTCTTTATACTGAAGATCCATGGCCCGGAGCGCATATTTCCCATGAAAATCCTCAATATTTCCGCTTAGATCTATGTTACCTGAAAAGATACCATCCACCGGGTAGTTTCGATCTTTAAAGAAGGGATAATCCGATAATCGGATGTTTTTAAAATCCAACTTCATCAATATTTCCTTGAGGTCTTCCTTGCGCTCATCACGCAATTTGTCAGTCGGAATAGTAACATTACCCGTCAAGGATAAATACGATTCCGGTGTATGCATAAATTGAAATTTTTCAATTTCTATCACATCGGTTTGATAGCTGAATTCTGAACTGATATCGCCTATCCTGTCGCCAGATAGAATCATATTTTCGGCGTCTGCCAGACCCTCCACAAGTAAACTATCTGCTTCTCCGCTTACAATGAGTGAAATTTCTACCGCACCCTCTACCTGGTATTTCCAGTGGAAAAACTGGTTGAATGGCAGAAGTTGAATATCTTTAAAATATACCCCCAAACCACTCTCACCGTCAAAATCATACATTCCCCTAATTTCAATTTCTCCCTCGCCTGTCGCATGAAGGACGAAATCTTCTATAATCAATGAATCTCCCTCGAAAAATGCCCTGAGTGTATCTGTTGAAAAAATTTGATAATCTTGATATTGAAAGACAAAGTCAGAGAGGTTAATCGAAAGGATATTATCATTTAAATCCAGTTTCCCTTTAACAGCTACATAATTATCCTCACTGTAAAAACTGACCGAATCAATTCGAATGGTGTTCCGGTCCAGAATCAAATCCACCACGCCATCGGTTAATTCAATGTTTGCAACGATACCTGAAGCCATTTCAAGTTTAAAAAATCCCTTTCTTTGTTGACTGACTCCTTGAATCTCAAAATTCCCCTCCACACCATAGGTTTTATTATTTTCTATCACCAGGGAATCTAACAGGACATAACCCAAAATATCGGGATTGAATAACGGACCAACAATGGTAACATCCAGACTTCCCAATCCACCAATCGGGCCGAACGCAAGCCGTTGACTGAGGGTATCCAAATTGTTTTTGTCAGTCCTAAGTGTAACATTAAGCTCTCTGGAGCGGCTCATCTCCCCTTCAACAAAGAACTGTGAGGATTTTTCGACAACCAGACGTGAATTCTTTTCTAACTTCCAGAAACCATCCTTTGCGATTAATTTCATGAATAGTGTGTCGACATAAAGAGAACCAAATCTAATATCATGGATTTGGGCAATTCCTTCCCCTGATATTCGATTCAAATTCCAGGTGTTAAAATCCAGGGTAAGATGCCCATCAAAATTCGTATACCTTTGTGCCAGAGAGGGTTTTTTAAGATTGATATTGTCAAAGTAGAGATCGACCTGGTTCTTGCCTTGGGGATCAATTCTCACATAACCACCCAAATCCCCAAAATTTGTTGAAGCAGTAAGATCTTTTAAATACAATTTTTGATTGTCATAATTATATTTTGAAGCAATTTTGTGGAATTTGAGACTATCTAGTTCTCCTGTCAGGTAGAGTTGGCCATTAAATTTTCGTGGGATTCCGATGTATTCGATAAAAAACTTGAGATAACCAGTCTGGTATGGAAGGTTCGGAATAAGTTTATTCAATAGTTCGATTTCAATGACACTGGTATCGACGAATGCAAGGAATCGTAACTTCGGGAAGAGTTCGATTTCTCCATGGGCATATACTTCATTTTCATCAACTTTAGCAATTAATTGATTGAGGGTCAGTCTTTTTTTATTACCCAGAAGGCGAAAAGATAGTTGATGTAATGAAATGTCCTTATCTTTCCAGTATCCCTTTATATATTTTACATTCGCCTGGACTTTCTGTTCATCTATCGAAATCGCAGCCTCGAGGTTTAGATCCTCAAAGTTGTTTTTTTCTTTACCATTTTCCGACACTACCATTTTACCGTCCTTGACAATAAATTCCTGGATGGATAGAACGGGGAATCCGGAAAGATCAATTTGTATGTCGAGAGAGTCTGTACTCAGAGAAATCTGATTTTTGGATCTACCATCTTGGGAGGCAGCCTTCCAAAATATGAGTGGTGAGTCTATGAGCAGAGATTTAATCCTGATTTCTTTACTAATTAATTTTGTTGTGGAATGGTTTATAAGTATTTGCGGAATTTCAGCAATCAGGTTGGGCGCATTAATTTTAACATTAACCAGTCTAACCGCACCAATCAGGTTACCTTCGAGTCGCTCATAGGAGATATTTATATCTTCACCAAGTGCTGAATTTATGATTCGAAGAACGGCGTGGTCCACCAATGGTGTGTAATTATATATAATGAGAAAAGCACCAAACGTGATAATGATGAGAGCGAGGATAATAAAAACAAGTTTTAAGAGGCGACGTTTCAATGTCTTCTATGATTTTTCAATTAATATATCGAGAAACCGGCATAAAAGAAATATGATTTTCTCGATGTATTTAAAAAGCCGGATCCCATTTTAGAAATCCGGCTATTTACATTCAGCTTCCCTGTTAATGTAAGTAATACTAAGCTTTATATATAATATCCCTTCCCTTTTTAACATTAACTGTGGCATTTCTTGTATCGATGATAAGCTGAGAATGTTCCGCAATAAATTCCATATCGAATGCTGAATGATTGGTAGAAATGACCACAGCATCATACCCCTTTAAATTCTCAGCAGTTAAATCTATGCTCTTCTTCTCGAAATTATAATGGCGAGTTGGTCCCAGTTTGGCAATATATGGATCGTGATAGTCTACCAGGCCACCGCCATCAGAAATAATTTCCATTAATTTTAGGGAGGGAGATTCCCGAAGATCATCAATATCTTTTTTATAAGCTAGTCCCAGGACCAGAATTTTTGAGCCATTGAGACTTTTCTGGCGATCATTTAAAGCATCCACCAGCTTGCTGATCACATAAAAAGGCATATAGGTATTTACTTCTCCTGCCAGTTCAATAAAACGGGTACTCAACTCATATTCCCGGGCTTTCCAGGTAAGATAAAATGGATCAATAGGAATACAATGGCCACCCAGACCCGGTCCGGGGTAAAAGGGCATAAAACCAAAAGGTTTAGTAGATGCAGCTTTTATTACTTCCCAGACGTCTATTCCCATGCGATCCAGAATCATTTTCATTTCATTCACCAGGGCAATATTTACACTGCGAAATATATTTTCTAATAACTTAGTTGCTTCGGCTGCTTCACTGGTAGAAACCGGGACCGTTTCTACAATGACCTGATCATACAGGGTTTTTGACAATTGAAGGGAGGTTGGATCATTTGCTCCAACCACTTTAGGAATTGTGCGGGTTGTAAAATCAGGATTATTGGGATCTTCACGTTCCGGAGAAAACGCCAAATAAAAATCTTTGTGACAAATTAAGCCTGATTTTTCTATGATGGGTCTCATTACACCTTCCGTGGTACCTGGAAATGTTGAACTTTCTAATACAATCAATTGTCCCTTTTGAACAAATTTTGCAACTGTTTCCGAAGTAACTTCAATGTAGGAGATATCGGGTTCTCGGTGTTTCCCCAGTGGTGTTGGAACACAAACCAAGATACAGTCTGCCTCTTTCAATCTACTGAAATCTGTTGTTGCTTCAAATTTATTTTTCTGAAGCGCTTTCTCAATCTTTGCGGCGGGGATATGCTTAATATAAGATTTTCCGGCATTCAGTTCTTCCACTTTAACCGGGTCGATATCAAAACCAAGGGTCGGGAAATTTTCATCAACAAATTCCAATAAAAGTGGAAGTCCAACATACCCCATTCCAATCACACCGATGACAGCTTCATGCGCTTCAATTTTTTGTAACAGATCCATAAATTCTCCTATTCTCTAGTCGATTCATTTTGTTTATTAAAATTTAGGGTCGGCCGACGGCGAAATAATCAAATCCCTTATTGCGTATTTTTTCCGGCTTATAAATATTTCTTCCATCAAAAACGACTGGTGTACGCATTATCGATTTAATTCTGGAAAAATCAGGTTCTCGGTATTCCAACCATTCTGTGACCAATATTAATCCATCGGAATTTTCGAGAGCTTTGTAACTATCTTCAAACAAATTTATTTTTTCATCTAGTTTCAGTCTTTGGGCTTCATGGAGCGCTACCGGATCATGGGCATTCACAGTCGCCCCGTGATTGAGAAGGGATTGAATTATCTCCAGTGCAGGTGCTTCACGCATATCATCTGTCTTCGGTTTAAAACTCAAACCCCAGAGCGTAAATGTTTTATCTGATATATTATTGTTAAAATAATTGAGTAGTCTTGGAACAACGTAAGTTTTCTGATCTTCATTTACATCCTCAACCGCCTGAAGAAGTCGCATATCGTACCCATACTCCCTTGCCGTTCTGATCAGTGCTTTTACATCTTTAGGAAAACAGGAACCGCCGTATCCAACCCCGGGGAAGATAAAAGAATAACCAATTCTTTTATCAGAACCGATGCCTTTCCGCACTCTTTCAACATCTGCCCCTACCCTGTCACATAAATTAGCAATTTCATTCATGAAGGATATTTTGGTCGCCAGGATGGAATTGGCTGCGTATTTTGTTAGTTCTGCACTCAACTCATCCATAATCATAATAGGATTTCCGGTACGGACAAACGGAGAGTATAATTCCTGCATTACCTCTGCCACTTTGAGATTACTGGTACCGATGACAACCCGATCCGGGTACATAAAATCATCAACCGCAGCTCCCTCTTTTAAGAATTCCGGATTGGAAACCACGTTAACTTCTAATTTAGTTTCTTTCACAGCTGCATCTCTGACTTTTTTGGCAGTACCCACAGGTACAGTGCTTTTATTGACTATAATTTTACTACTTTTCATCAATTTCCCAACTGATTTAGCCACTGCCAAAACATGGGTAAGGTCTGCAGAACCATCCTCATCAGGAGGTGTTCCAACTGCAATAAAAATGATATCCGACTTATCAACTGTCATTTTCATGTCAGTAGTGAAAACCAGACGCCCCTGTTGATAATTTCTCTGTACATATTCTTCCAATCCGGGTTCATAGATAGGTATTATTCCCTTTTTCAGTTGCTTGATTTTTTCTTCATCCTTATCCATGCAGATAACTTGGTTACCCGTCTCTGCGAAGCAGGCTGCTGCTACCAGGCCAACATAACCAGATCCAACGACAGCTAAATTCATTGTTCCTCCGATTTTTTGTATTCAATAAGAGATCCAAATATAGGGTATAATTCTCCCCTATTTGTGAGATATGGCAAAAAGTATTCGGGATAATATTCAAAAGAGTTAAACTTTACTTTTTTTCCGTCTCTTCAGGTCGTGTCCATAATATTGATAATAGTGATAGTAGTAGTAATAGTAGTTTGTCCCATAAGTTTTTTTAATATTTACGCCATTTAATAGCGAACCAAATATCCTGGCCTCTGCATTATCCAGCAGGCTTTTAGCTCGTTTGATAGCTTCCCTGTGAGTTTGATGGGCTTTAATTACCAGGATCACGCCATCAACAAGTGTACTCAGGATTGCAGCATCAGTTACTGCAATAACCGGCGGGCTGTCAAATAAAATCACCTCGAATTTGTCCTTCAATTGTTTGATCAGCCGGGCCATCTCTCCTGAGCCTAAAAGTTCTGATGGATTGGGAGGAAGTGGTCCGCATGGAATGACGGATAAATTTTCAACGAATGTAGGTTTAATGATCTCCGCTAAATCTTTATTCCCAATCAAATAATTTGTTATCCCGCTCTCTTTTTTAAGATTAAAAATTGAATGCATCACAGGTCTGCGTAGATCTGCATCAATTAATGCCGTTTTGTTTCCCATCTGAGCCATGGTTATTGCCAGATTGGCAACGGTGGTCGATTTTCCCTCTTTCGGTGCAGAACTGGTAACCAATATGACATGTTGCTTGGTCTGTTTGTTTTTAAATTGAATATTTGTTCTTAAGGTCCGGTAAGATTCGGAAATCGGCGACTTTGGGTCAAAATGGGTTACCAGGCGGGTTTCAATTTGTTTTGCTTCAAAAAGGTCATCCGAATTCCCATTTTCAGATTGAATATTGGATTCCACTTCCCGGGATGAAATTTCCGGAATTGAAGCCAGAATGGGGAATCCAATGCGCTCCAATTCTTCCGGATCTTTGATTGAGTCATCAAAATACTCCAAAAGGAAAGTAAGTCCGATACCCAGGCCTAAACCAATCAGGGCACCAAGTAAAAGGTTTAACTTTTTTTTCGGTTTTATAGGAAAATCAGGCAAGATTGCTCTATCGAGTTCCTTAATATTTCCTTTTTGCCCGGCTTCCTGAATCTTGGTTTCTTCCAGTCTCTCCAGCATAATGCCATAGGTTCTCTTATTCACTTCCATTTTCCTGACCAATCTTGCTAAATCGAGGCTTTGACTGGGTAAACGAGATAAATCTTTATCATAAGCCTGAACTACATTCTGTAAAGCAGTGATTCTCGCTCGGAGACCTTTGATCTGGGTTTCAATATCGAGAATCTTTACCACAAGATCTTGTGCAACCATCAGGGGATCGTAAACCATGCTTGTTGCTGCAATTTTGTTAGCTTCTTCCTGCAGTCTATTTTTCTGGGCATTCAAGCGATTTTCAATGCTTTGAAGTTGAACCTGATATTCGGATGGATCTATTCTATCCTGAGCGAGAAGGCTTTCATAATTTACCTTTTCTGATACAAGTTTGGCATATTCGTATTGTAACTCCCTCAATAGCGGTGTTGCTACCACCGCTACTTCGGAGGATAAAGCAGCTTTCCTATCTTCCAATTGATTTTCCAGTGATCGTTTCTGTTCAAGAAATGCATCCAATTCAACCAGAGAGCCTTCAAGTTGCGCCTGTGCTTCTGCCAGCCTGGTAATGGTTTCACTGGTTTCCTTATCTAACGAAACCAGTTTTTCCTTTTCTTGATATTGCTTTAAAGCTTCCTCAGATTTACGCAGTTCCTCACCTTTTTGGACAACCTGTTCGTCCAGAAACCTGCGAAGCTGGATCAATTCAGCCTTGTTGAGTTCTTTATTCAAGCTAATAAAATTATCAATGATATTATTGATAATTTTCATTGCCTCACTGGGAGATCCCGCTTGAAATTTGATTTCGAGAACATCGGTATCTTTCTTGGGATTAACTTCCAAATGATTGATGATCCAGTTAACCTGGCTACGGAATCTCATGTAAATGCCATCATCATCTGGCTGGAATATGGCCAGGGAATCACGAAAAGGTTTTTCTTCCAGGGAGCGGACTACCTTTTCGGCGAGCCTGCGGCTCTTTAATATCTCAATTTGATTGGTTATAAGGGTAGTTTGGTTGGACATATATCCAAAATCGAATATACTTCTTTCCATAGAACCCTGGCTTTCAACGATAATGGTGCCTAAGGCTTCATATACTTTAGGTGCCGTGAATGTAAAAAAAATCGTCCCGGCCATTACAACAAGAAAAGCGATAGCAATAATCCATCTGCCACGATATAAAATACGCAAATAATCCTGTAAACTAACCTGTTCGTCATCCAGTTGCTGGTACTCATCAAATTCGTTCACTTCAATTCCTCGGAAATTTGATTTTATACTGTGTCACCAGTTGAAAGAAAAAATTATCTAGGTTAATATCGGTTTGATTTAAAGATTCTTTATATAGAATCAAAATCGTAAATCTACCACTTCAGAACCTTCTGGAGATTGAAATTCAAATAGATTTTTTGTTAAAGAACGTTCTAAATCCATTTTTTCAATTAGATATTCAACTTCATTATCGTTGAAATCCACATATAAAACTTTGTTCAATATCCAACTTCCATCATTGATCCAGACTTTAATATATCTAAAATAGTTTTCCTCCGGTGTCTTGGGAGTTAATTTAATTTCGAATATCTTATTTTTCCCTTTCTTTTCCTCATTAAGAATCTGGCTATCATAGTAATCCGAGATCTGAAAGAGAAAATTATTCAGAAAAATATCCTGTTGGGATTTTTTCGCATAATCTATTAGTACCTGGTTTTCCAGCTTATTGTATCGCCAGAATTTTTCACCATTACTCACCATGGTCTGATCCTCAGTCTCCAGGCGGAATTTATTATCCTGAGCAATCCAGATTGTGCCATAGACCTCATTTTCAATTTTGGTCAGTTGAAATCGGTTCACTTGCTTAAAATCAACATATAAAAGTTGAACTTTGCTATATTTTTTTTGAACATTTTTTATAATTTTATCTACATTTTCAGCATATAAATTTGAAATAATGAAAACGAGTAAAAGTAATGACAGCCAATATTTCATGTGATTACTCCTTAATTATTTAAATCAGGTGAATAACTGGATACCAGAACCTCCCGGGCCTTGCCTTCCTGCATTGGCGGCCCAACGATACCTGCTTCTTCCAATTCATCAATAATCCTGGCAGCCCGGGCATAGCCGATTTTTAGTTTACGCTGCAGAAGAGAGACAGATCCCTGCTGGTAACGAATGACGGTATCTTTCGCTTTTTCGAAAAGTTCATCCCTTTCGAAGATCTTGGAGGTCCCCGGGCCTTTTTCTCTGCTTTTAAACAATTTTAGTTCATAAGGCGGAAATTTTGGTTGTTTCCTGATATGTTTGATAATTCTTTCAACCTCTTCTGTGGTAATCAAAGGATTCTGCAGCCGCAATGGTTTCACCTTTCCGGGGGGCAGGAAGAGCATATCCCCGTTGCCAATGAGTCTTTCTGCACCATGCATATCCAGAATCACTTTTGAATCAGGTCGGGTGGCTACCTGGTAGGCAACACGCGCCGGAAAATTTGCTTTAATCAGGCCAGTCAGGATATCAACTGATGGCCTTTGGGTCGCCATTATAAGATGAATTCCTACCGCGCGGGCCATTTGAGCAAGCCGTGTGATAGGCTCCTCTATTTCGCGAGTTGCGGAAAGTATAAGATCTGCAAGTTCATCGACAACAATTACCAGGTAAGGCAGGTGACGAAATTCTTCGGAACTCTCTCCGTTCTGTTTATATTCTTCAATTTTCCTATTATAATGAGTTATCTCCCGTACACCCAATGCCGCCAGCTTATCATAGCGGGCTTCCATTTCATTTACTACGCTGCGTAAAATCATGATTGCATTTTGAGGATGGGTGATGACAATTTCATCCAGTTCAGGACAAACTGCCAGATATTGCTCCTTCAATTTTGCATAGATGGAAAGTTCTAATTTCTTGGGATCGATCAGAACAAACTTCAGATCACTTGGTGGTATCCGGTAAAGCAAGGATCCGATGACGGTATTGATCCCAACACTCTTGCCGGAACCCGTTGCACCCGCTATTAATAAATGTGGCATTTTGGTGAGATCAGCACAATATACCTCACCGGAGATAGTTTTACCTATCCCGATAGGCAATCGAGCATCATATCGAATAAACGTTTCGGAGCGTACGAGGGATTTGAAATAGACCACCGAAGGTTCCCGGTTGGGAATTTCAATGCCAATAGCAGCTTTGCCCGGTATCGGGGCAACCATCCGGATACCCTTCGCTCGCATCGCGAGCGCCAGATCATCGATAAGTCCTACAATCTGACTAATTTTGACTCCCTGAGCAGGTTTTACCTCATAAAGTGTGATGACAGGCCCTTCCACAACCCGATTAACGGCGGCTTTTACACCAAATTGAGCAAGTGTTTCTTCTAAAAGTTTTGCGTTAATTTTTAACTCCTCTTCAGACAGGTGGAAGTCTGGAGAGTCGTGCTCTATCAGCAACTCCGAGGACGGAAACTGATATTTGGCCAGCGAATCTCTAATGAGCGCATCATAATCCAATTCCTTCTCTTGATGCGCCTCCTGAACTTCAAAACCTAAATCACTACCTTCCTCGTTGCCTGGTGCTTCCGCGACAGCTACTTCAATCGAATTTACAGCTGATATAGTGTTTTTTACATCAAACTCATCATCATCTTGCTTACTTCGATGGAGAATTTCGAGTGGTTGATCTTCACTCTCCGGAATGAGTTCTTTTTCCGAGGGAAGAGTCGGTTGATACCTGGGGACCTTGCTTACCTCTTCATCTGAGTTTGATTCCGCTAATCCCGGCTTTCTATCAGTTTTCTTTCTGCTTTTAACCCGGGCCAAAACCAATCCAATTTTAAGGAACATTGATTTTACAATTTCCGAGGTTTTCTTAAATATGTATTGAAAAAAACCGACAACAATTATCGGTATGGAGGATATACGCAGTTGAAAGGTAATAATGAGCATGACCAGAAAAATGATGAGTAAAATCAGTATAGCGCCAAACTTACTAAATATTTTTACCAGATAGGCTGCGATAAGTCCACCGGCAAATCCGCTCGGATAAAAAGTTTGAAAATTTCCAAAATTTCTTAAAGATTCAGGAAAAGCCAGTGATATTGACAGGAAAACACTCCAGCTAATCAGAATTAATGTAGGTCTGATAATGGCTTTGTATGGATTGCGCAGCAGTAAATTGAATCCAAACATAACCAGGATTGCAGGTAAGACCAGAATCGGATAACCTAATGTCCATTGAAACAGTGGCGCTGCTATTGTGGCCCCAAAAACACCCAGCCAATTTTGTACCTGGTATCTATTATTCTCGTCTAAAAATCCCACAGGATCACTTTGATGATAAGAGAGCAATGCGAGGGCCAAAATAATTCCAGCCGCTACCAACAAAAGCCCGCTGATCTCATTTTTTAAGTTCTGTTTTGGACGAGATTCTGATTTTGGAGGCTGTGCAGGTAAAGTTATTTTTGTTCTTTTTCGCTTGGTTTTTAGCTTCATGAAATACCAGTTATTTTGCCGCCTAAATATAAATAGTGCTATAATAAAATACAATCAACATATTGAAAAGAAAGGAATTTCGCATTACGAATTTTCCCTCAGTATTTATATCGATTTTTTGAAGTAATGAATAGTCAATCTAAAAAAAAACCTTCCCGGACAGGAAGGCTTTCAGTAATGAAATTAAGCATAGCTATTAGACAAAAGGTGTCTTTACAATCTCAGCCGGACACTGGCGATTGCGAGAATTTATGACAATTTGATTTCCGATTTCAGTATCTTCCAATCCAACATATCCCAAACCTATATTTCTATCCAGAATAGGAGAATAACATCCGCTTGTCACCTGACCTATAGCTTTATCATTTTTTAGTATATCGTAGTGATGGCGGGGTATCATCTTGCCTTCACATTCAAATCCCACCAATTTTCTTTCTAAACCATTTTCCTTAAAATTAACTATAGCATCTTTTCCGATAAAATTTTCATTCTTCAGCTTGGTAATCCAGCCCAGACCGGCCTCCAAAGGATGGGTGGTTTTGTCGATATCATTACCATATAAGCAATATTTTTTCTCAAGACGCAGGGTATCCCGAGCTCCCAGTCCAATCGGGGCAATTCCGGCATCTTTACCTGCTTCAAACACCCGATTCCAGACCTGCTCGGAATAAACACGATCGAAATACAGTTCAAATCCGGGTTCTCCGGTATAACCGGTCCGGGAAATAATCATGTCTGTTTCGGCCAGTTGGCCTTCTTCAAACCAATAAAATTGGATGGCTGATAAATCAACGCTAGTGAGATTCTGTAAAAAATTTTCTGCCGATTTTCCCTGCACCGCCAATTGAGTTATACTATCACTTAAATTATTTATATTAACACCATCTATCCGATTTTCTAATATCCATTGATAGTCCTTTTCCGTGTTAGAGGCATTAACTACCAGCAAATAGTGATCCTGACGACGGTAACAGATCAGATCATCCACAATACCGCCATCGGGATAACACATGGCAGTATATTGCGCCTGATTCAATTGCAATGTAGAAGCATCGTTGATACAGATATAGTTCACAAAATCCAACGCCTTTGGACCCTTAATTTCAATCTCTCCCATGTGAGAGACATCAAAAACACCCACTTTCTCCCGTACTTGCCGATGTTCTGCGATCATGCTGGTAAACTGTATGGGCATGAGATAGCCCGCGAATTCAACCATTTTTGCACCCAAGGCAACATGAATATTATAAAGACCGGTTTTTTTTACTTCCAATTTTTTCTCCTTCTTTAAAAATCTCATTCAGTTCTTGGGTCAGTCGCCGTATATATTTTAACATGACTATAAGTGAATTAACAGATAAAA
>CBDUVK010000015.1:0-21819 GCA_965370645.1 uncultured bacterium | reverse complement strand
TCCAGATCATCGATCTTCTCACCCAGACCCACATATTCAACCGGCAGGTTGAGTTCATGGGAAATTGCAATCACAGCTCCACCTTTGGCGGTACCATCCAATTTGGTTAGAATAATACCGTCCACTCCAATGGTATCGATAAACTGTCTGGATTGCGAAACTGAATTTTGACCGATTGTGGCATCCAATACCAGCAAGGTCTGGTGAGGCGCTTCCGGAATAACTTTTTGCATAACGCGGCGCATCTTCTTCAGTTCTTCCATCAAATTAACTTTGGTATGCAGACGTCCCGCAGTATCAATAATGACTACGTCCTTCTGCCTGCTTTTTGCCGCCTGTAATGCATCAAACACCACCGCACTGGGATCTGCGCCTTCACGATGTTTGATCATGTCCACACCTACCCGGTCTGCCCAGATTTCCAACTGTTCGATGGCTGCAGCCCGAAAGGTATCCGCCGCAACCAGCAACACCTGTTTCCCCTCATTTTGAAAACGTCGGGCTAACTTTGCAATACTGGTCGTTTTTCCGGTACCATTAACCCCCACCACAAAGATCACGAATGGGTTAAATTGAAAATTACCTGAACTTGCCCCTCCCGCAATGAACATCCCGGCAATTTCCTCTTTCAAAATTTCAAATAAATGGGTAGTATCATTATAATTTTTCCTTTTAACCTGCTGCTTAACCCTTTCCATAATTTCCTGGGTTGTTGAAACTCCCACATCTCCGGAGATAAGCAGGTCTTCAATTTTTTCAAGCAGGTCATCATCAATCTTACGGGCAAAAAAAATCACATCCTGAATCTGGTTAAATACCTGCTCCCGTGTTTTACTCAGACTTCGTTTAAATTTTTCAAACAGACTCATATCGGATTTCCTGTAAACATATGATGGTCAGATTTCTTCGCATTTCCCAATACCGGCCGAATTTTAAACAGGTGAGAAGAGTTTAATCACATCCAGCAAGAAAGCCGGATTATTCTTAAAAGCAATCTTAAAAAGATTCACAAGGTTTTGTTTCTTCAAATCCAGGTTGAGATAATCTGAGGCAATAGTATTGAACTGTTTATCATCAAATTTCATCAAAGCTTCCTTCAGACGGTAATAACGTTCATGACTTTTCCCCACCCGTTTATGCCACTCCTTCGCATAGGGCAGTAGATCTTTTTTCGCATGTTGTCCCTTCTTCACTGCCTTCGCTGCGACTTCACCCGCAATTTTACCGGCGATCATGCCGGAGATAATACCTCCACCTGAAATAGGATTGGTTTGATGAGCCGCATCCCCAATGATCATAAATCCATCCCTGACAATCTCCTTAAGCGTTTTATCCACCGGAACCCCACCCACGGTCCTGGACAAAACGGATCCATCGGGAAAATATTTTTCCAGGAAAATTCCCATATACTTTTCCGGACTCTGTTGGCGAGCAAAGTTACCGGCAATTCCCAGTCCCACATTGGCGGTTCTGGAGCCTTTTGGAAAGATCCAGGCATATCCGCCGGGCGCGAAATCTCTGGAAAAATAAAAATCGCAGGTGTCGGATTCGATCGGAATATCTCCCAGTGTATACTGAACGCAGGTTTCCATATCTTTTACTTTTGTGGTTGAATCAATGCCAGCCCAGCGGGCCACACGAGATTCTACACCATCTGCGGCGATGATAACTTTCCCCTTAATCTCTTTTTCTTCTCCGGCAATTCGTACCTTCACACCAGAAATCTTCCCTTGAGAATTTAAAACTGAATAGACCTCCGCATGGGTCAGGAGTTGAGCTCCTTCGTTAACAGCTTTAATTGCCAGGTCATAATCAAAGAGACGCCGATTCAAGACATATCCAATTTCATCAATATTGACATACACCGGGGTACTATCAGGAGAGAACAGTCGAAATTTTGATATTTCCGACACTACCCAACCCGGCAGGACCGGATGTTCCAGGATTCTTTCCAGTTCTTTTTTTGCAGCTCCTTCCGCGCAGCGAACAGGGATTCCAACCTCGCGATCTTTTTCCAGTATCAGAACCTCAACATTTCGGCGGGCGGCTTCCCAGGCGGCCGTAGATCCTGCAGGCCCTGCCCCCACGACAATAATATCATACTCACTTTTCAGTTGGTTATTCATATACATAAACTATTCACCCCGAAAATTTGGATAGTCATAGTAAAACCGCCTCTGGTAATAATACCGGGTAAGAAAAAATGCGCTGACCATGGGTATAATGTAAAATGGAAACTTCATACAAATAACGATAGAAAAGAAAAACACACCCATCTTAATGGTACGAACTGCGGCGGCTGTCTGAGTGGAGATTACCAATTTTATCATAAAGTACAGCAGTAATAAATCTATTAATAATATGATGTGATCATTTTTAACCCAGGCCAGTAAAAATGAAAATACGTATAAAAATCCTGCCAGGTATATGGTCGTTTTTTTTCCATATTTTACACAAAAGGTTACCTTTCCACTGGATTTATCTCCAGCTGCATCAGGTAGAATTGTAAGTAAATACAGGCAGGTATTGAGAAAAAGATATGGCAAAGAGTCAATCCAGAATCTCCCGGAAATTGGTAGTATAATTGCCCATCCCAGAGCGAATGCAATCCATCCCATGAAAGCATTCAGGATCAATCCCCCCATCGGACGATTTTTAAATTGAAAGGGTTGATAATTGTACAGATAGGCAGTGATCACAATGAAAAGTATCAGCAGCAAAAATATCGTTTTACCCAGAAAAAATCCGGTTAGAACTGCACCCACGAGGAGTATAATACTTTCTGAAATTGCACCTTTTCGGGAAACAAGGTTCTCATCGATCAGGAATAATTTCTTGTTTTTATGGTCCGAATCGGTATCTTGCAGTTGATTCAGGATAAAACTTCCTCCCATGGCGAACATAAAAGCAAGCATGGAGAGTACAATGTCAGACCTCCAGAAATGAATCGAGTATATCCCTTCTTTAAGCTGGAATAGCCATGAGGCTTCTCCATTTGCTACCAGGTAGCCTGCCAGAAACGTATTCCATCCCGGAAAAAACAGCATGGGGCGGGTGATATAAAAATAATCTAATTTTTTAATCCAATTCTGATTATTCACCGGTGATCCTGATATGATTAGAGTAAATCCATGCCCTGTTTTTCCTGAAAACTTCAACCCGGTAAAATCCGGGTTGGTCTATTTCAAAATGGACAATTTTTCCTTCCTGCCGGCGAAATTCTTGTCCGTTCCTGATCAAACGTACCTGGGCTATGGAGGGCAGATGAGTATGCAGGTTCGTTCCCTGCTGATAGACCAGATTGCCACCGATATGTGCCTTCCCCTGCTCATTTTCGGCCCAAAAAAGAAACCCTTTCGCATCCCCGGTATAAAAGTTGGATACATATATACGACAGTTCAGGATGGCATCATAGACCAGTTTTTTTGCTTCTTCAACATTTAGACCGGGCAGGAGAGGTTTGGTCAATAGCAGATGCGTCCTCACAGTTTGAAACTGCACCTTATAGCGAAAAACTGTTAACTCTATAAGTCCTCCAATCATCCGATGTTTATGGGCATGGGCATCTACCCCACCAATTCCTGCTACTTTCCGTTGTTGATTCACTTCATCCCATCGCTGTAATGTTTGTTCATTGGGGGCATCGATAGAACGCCTGGGATTGACAAACCGCCACACCTTGTTCCAGGGTGTCAGTCCTTCCATCCATTCGGACATCTGGTTCCAGATTTCAATGCCCTGGTAATCGTCACTTTCCCATGCCGTCCAGGGATAAGGGGGGTGCTCAACCATCACATTTCTGCTCTCATCCGGGTGGGCAATAATACCAAAACCGCCATTGAGCTTCACTTGATGGACATACTGTGGTGCCGGCAGATTTCGGTCTACTTCCTCATTTAATCCGAATGCCAGGTAATGATTGGTGTCATCAATGTCATTGATTTCGTAGCCGATAATCGCCAGAACTGAACCGTACCACTTTTCTTCACCATTTGTTAATGCTCTGAGATTGTTATGATCGGTCATCATAATAAAATTTAAGCCAACCTCCTCAGCGATCCTGGCAATTTCCGGAATCTTTCCGGTACCGTCGGAGTAGGTGGAATGTATATGAATACAACCGATAATTTCGTGGAGTGATTGCACCATTTACCTTATACTTATAACCCAATATTACAATATAGTTTGAACCAGATATGTTAAAATATAACCAACCTGAATCCAATAAAAATTTTATTCAATTTTACACATGATTATGTCAAAATTGAATGGGTTATGTATCAAAACAGTTGTTTTTCCAACTTAATAAAAAATCTGTTGCCATATTAAAGTTTTATAAGACAGTCCGATTGAGGTAATTATCTTCAAAGCACTTGCATATTCAAATAACATTTTGTATATTTTGCGCCGTTAGAGTGGGTTGACAAAACCCACTTTTTCTATTTTCGGCCAATTCTATTTTAATGCTTCGAGGGGAATGGAAAACAATATCGAAACGATTAAAAATTTGGTTATGCCAGTTTTGGAAGATGCACAAATTTATCTGATTGATATGCAATTACGTGGAGGTCGAAATAACCAGGTGCTTTCAATCTATGTTGATACGGAAGAAGGTGTTACGCTGCAACAGATTGCGAAAGTAACCCGGGAGATAGAGGGACTTCTTGACCTTGAAGAGCCGATTAGCGGCAAATATCGTCTCGATATCTCTTCACCGGGTATTGATCGACCATTAACCGAAATATGGCAGTTTAAGAAAAATATTGGTAGAAATCTTAAAGTACAATTAAAAATTGATGACACCATCTCAGAAAAAACAGGGAAGTTGATCCGGGTAGATGAAGACAATCTGTGGCTGATGCAAAACAATCAGGAAATCAGGATTCCCATGTCACAGATTATGAAAGCCGTCATCCAATTAAAATGGTAAACAAATTTTTGGAGGTTATCAAAAAAGATGCGTAGCGATATTGTAGAAGCTGTAAATCTCATTGCCAGGGAAAAACGAATTGACAAAGATGAGCTGCGTGATATTCTCGAAGACATTTTTGTAACACTAATCAAGAGAAAATTCGGAGATGCGGAACATTTTGATGTGATTGTGAATATGGACCGTGGTGATGTGGAAATCTTTATTGAAAAAGAAGTTGTTGAAGAAGTAGAAGATCCTATGTTACAGATTTCCTACAAAGATGCCATTAAGATTGATCCCGACATCGAAATTGGCGAAGATTTCGTCGAGGTAATCCAGCCGGACCAGTTTGGACGTCGACTCATTAATATCGCCAAGCAGACTCTACTGCAGCGTATCAGGGAATATGAGAAGAGAAAAATTTATGATGAATATTCAGGTCGGGTGGGTGAAATCATCATAGGAGATGTACACCAAGTAACCCGGAGCGGATTTTTTCTGCTGGTGGATCGCACCGAAATGTTCATGCCCCGCTCAGAATCTATTCCAAGAGAGGAACTTAGACGTGGCGACAGTGTGAGAGCATTGATAAAAAAAGTCATTGAACCTGAAAATCAGACCGTTGAGCCTGAAGAAGATTATACCCGGAAAAGAAAGAACCGTAGTACGCCGGATATCATCGTCTCCCGGGCAGACAATAAATTTCTAATTCGTTTATTTGAAATTGAAGTCCCTGAAATATTTGATGGAATTGTAGAAATCAAGAAAATTGCCCGGAAACCTGGTGAACGGGCCAAGATTGCCGTGGAGTCTATGGATAAGCGAATTGATCCGGTGGGGGCCTGCGTGGGAATGCGGGGCGTCCGAATTCAATCTGTGGTACGCGAATTGAACGGTGAAAAAATTGATGTAATATCGTTTATAAATGAAGCGGAGTTATTTGTTCTGAGAGCTTTAACACCGGCAAAACCAATTCGAGTAATTCTGAATGAGGAGGAAAATTTAGCAGTGGCGATCATTCCCGACAAAGATATGGGCCTGGCAATGGGTCGGGGTGAAAATAACAAAGAACTGGCTCAGCAAATATCGGGATGGAACATTGAATTAATTAAAGAATCAGAGTACTATCAAAAATCCATGGAGGACGAGATGGATATCGAAGAAATACCTGGCATAACCCCCTCCCTGGTAAAAAAACTGAAAGCGGCAGAGATCAATAATGTGGAGGAACTAAAAAATCTCGGATTGCAGGGACTGCTTGAAATACCGGGTATCGGAAACAAAACGGCACAAAAGATAATACAGCTATTGAATATTTAGAAGGGTAATAATGGTTCAATCGGTAAACATAGATTCAAAAGCCACAGCCTTAATTAGTTTTGCTCTGAAAGCAGGGAAGGTGGTGAAAGGATTTGAATCTGTAAAAATATCCATTCGAAATAATTCTATAGCAATTATATTACTGGATGCACATATTTCTCGAAATACAATGAATAAAATGGAAAACACAGTAAAAAATACCAACATACCTGTTCTTAAAACAACACCGGATGTTGACTGGAAAAAACTTTGGGGAATTGAGTTTCATAAGATTTTGGGAATTTTAAAAGGTGATTTCGGGAAATCTCTAAGGACTAATATTAAAGTGGGAGTTTAGATGGTTGCTGCGAAGACCAGAAGAAAATTATTTAAGGTGGCAAAGGAACTGAATTTGTCTCATCAGGCGATTATTGAATTTCTGGAGAAAAAAGGTTTTACTGTTTCAGGTCTCAATACCCCCATTACGGATGATATGCATGATGAAATTCTCAAAAGGTTCGCTCAGGAAAAAGTGAAAGCGGATAAGATTGCCAAAAGACGAGAGGAACTTGCTAAAGAAGACCTGGAAGTCCTTAATGAACAGGCAGAGGTTATTTTAGAAGAGGCTGGCACTCCAAAAGCGGAACCAGGAGTTCAGGAAGTTGAGGCTAAAACCGAGCCGGAAAAAGCGGAACTGGCTGAGGAAGTAACACCTCCGACAGATTTGAAGAAGGAAGCAGCAATTGATATTGCAGAGGAGATACCCGCCAAAGAAACCGATCAAACCGAGATTGAAGAAGAGATAGAGATCAAAATTCAACCTGAAGAGATACTACCTGAAATTGGGGATATTATTGATCATCCGGTAGCTAAAGAATTTTTGCGGATGGAAGAAGAACTTAAGAAGAAAAAAACTGACAAAAAGAAAAAACTTCTAAGGAAAATTAAAGAAGAAGGAAAAACTGCAAAAGATAAGATAAAGCCCGCGAAGACTGAAGAGGAGCTGATCCCCAAGAGAATCCGTGCGGTGGAGAAGGAAGATAGTATGGCCACGGCAGGTGTAGCTGAAGAAACAGCTGAAGAAACCAAATCCCGTAAAAGAAAGGATTCCAAGAAATCAGTCTACGATGAAGAGTTAACTGATAAAGAAAGAAGAAGACGTAAAGCCCTGGAAATGATTCGCAAGGAAGGGCGCAAATCCAAAATTATCCGCCCAGATGCCGAATTAGAAGACGACGAGGCCGCTGTTGATAAAGACGACCGGAAAAAACGAACACGAAAGAAAAAGGAAGTCAATCAGCAAGAGGTTGAGGATACTCTGAAAAAGACCCTGGCTAGTATGCAGGAAACCGGGACCGGAAAAAAACGGCGCAAAAGAATTAAAGGTGAAGATGAACTCGGGGAAGATGATGAACAAACCATCGCGGTGACAGAATTCATTACTGTTCAGGACCTCGCCAATCTCATGGATGTTCCAGCAGCTGAATTACTGAAAAAATGTTTGGAACTGGGTCAAATGGTAACCCTGAATCAGCGGCTTGAAATGGAAATGATAAAATTGCTAGCTGAGGATTATGGTTTTAACATCAAGGAAGAAGAAGAATTTGCATCTTCTTTTCTGGAAGAATCTCTTGAAGAAGAAGATAATCCTGAAGACTATAACCCCCGCCATCCGATTGTTACCGTGATGGGTCATGTGGATCACGGTAAAACATCATTACTGGATTTCATCCGGCATACCAATGTGGTAGCGGGAGAGTCCGGTGGCATCACCCAGCACATCGGTGCTTATGTGGTGGAGATGGAAAATAAACGTAAAATCACTTTTCTCGATACACCGGGCCACGAAGCATTTACTGCCATGCGGTCACGTGGTGCTCAGGTGACAGATATCGTTGTATTGGTGGTTGCGGCAGATGACAAGGTGATGCCCCAAACCGAAGAGGCCATTGATCACGCCCGGGCAGCGGGAGTACCCATCATCATTGCGGTAAATAAAATTGATAAGGCAGGCGCAGATCCCCAGGCAGTACGAAAACAATTGGCAGACCGGAATATCCTGGTTGAAGATTGGGGTGGTAAATTTCAGGTGGTGGATGTTTCTGCAAAAACCGGAGATGGATTACCCGATTTGCTTGAAAAAATTCAATTGGAATCAGAAATTCTGGAACTCAAGGCCAATCCCCGTAAAGCGGCCAGTGGGGTCGTTATCGAATCACGATTGGACAAAGGTAAAGGTGCGGTTGCAACAGTTTTGATACAGCAAGGTACCCTGCGAGTCGGACAGGACTTTATTGTGGGGCAATTTTATGGACGCGTAAGAGCTTTATTAAATGAACGAAACCAGACCGTGGAATTTGCATCCCCATCATATCCGGTGCAGGTTTTAGGTATAGACGGTGTCCCAGAAGCCGGAGATCGGTTACTGGTAACTCAAGATGAGAAACAGGGCCGGGAAATAGCACTTCGCAGGCAGCAGTTGATTCGAGAACAGGATTTCCGTCAGATTCGTTTATTGACCCTTGACGAGATATCACGTCAGATTCAGGAAGGTTCCGTAAAAGAACTCAATGTTATTGTTAAAGCAGATGTGGGTGGATCTGCACAAGCGCTATCCGATTCTCTGCAGAAAGTGTCCAACCAGGATGTAGCGGTTAAAGTGGTGAGACGGGCGGTGGGTCCTATAACCGAATCCGACATTCAACTGGCAGCAGCCTCCAGGGCAATCATCATCGGTTTCCATGTCCGGCCTACCATCAAAGCAAAGACACTCTCGGAGGAAGAAAAAGTAGATATCCGCCTGTACAAAGTAATCTACGATGCTATTGATGACGTCACTAAGGCTTTGGAAGGGTTACTTGAACCGGAAGAGAAGGAACAGACCCTGGGTATGCTGGAAGTTCGGGAAGTGTTTAAAGTATCGCGATTGGGTACAATTGCAGGTAGCTATGTTACGGATGGAAAAATTACCCGAAATTCCCGTGTCCGCCTAATTCGAAATGACGTAGAGATCTATGACGGAAAACTCTCCTCCCTGAAACGCTTTAAGGAAGATGTGCGCGAGGTTGTATCAGGATATGAATGCGGGATTATGATTGAAAATTACAACGATATAAAGGTAAGCGATTATATCGAGGCGTACGAGCTGGTACAAGAAAAACGGACCCTGCAAATCTAGTAATAAAAAAGCAGCAGGCACCTAATGCAATCAATCGTCGGTTTGTTAACCCTGGATCTGTTTCTCCCCTACAGTTCTTCCCTTAAAGAAAAAAGACTGGTAATCAAAAGCATAAAGGACAAGGTTAGAAATAAATTTAATGTTTCCATTGCGGAAGTAGACTATCAGGATAAATGGCAAAGGGCTCGGTTGGGCGTGGTACAGGTAGCCAATGATTACGGATTCATTGAAAAGAATATGAACGCCGTTTTTAAACTGATTGAAAGCAATGGTACTGCAGAAATTACACAACATACCCTTGAATATTTATAAATGAAAACCGAAACTATCAGACAGAGAAAAATTGCAGATCAGCTAAAGAAATTTCTAAGCCAAATTATCGATCGCCGTTTGAAGGATCCACGGAAGGGATTTATCACCCTGACCAGCATAAAAGTGTCAGGAGATTTGAGGATCGCAACGGTCTATTACACCTGTCTAGGGGATAAAGAACAGCAAAAAAAATCGCAGAAAGCCCTGGAAAGCGCCCAAAATTTTTTAAGAAATGAGCTGGGTCCAAATTTGAGTATGCGCTTTACCCCGGAATTACGTTTTTTCTACGATGAATCATTGGAGTATTCGCAGCATATTAATGAACTTATCAAAAAAATTCATAAAAGTGACGAAGATAATAATCATTCTTAATTTAAAACTGCCAACCCTTCTTACCTTACTTCATCCCAAAACGGTTACAATGTCATATTTAGATGATTTGGCAAATCCGCAACTTACAGGTTGTAAATGATTCAAAAAATAGATGACGGTTATATCACTAATATTAACAAACCGGAAGATTGGACCTCCTTTGATGTGGTAAAAAAGATTCGTGGAATTACCCGTATAAAAAAAGTAGGACATGCCGGAACGCTCGATCCCTTTGCCACTGGTGTCCTATTGATCTGTCTGGGCAAAGGCACCAAGAAAGTACCGGAGCTAATGAATCTGCGCAAAGAATATGAGGGCGTTCTCACACTGGGTCAGACTACTGATACGTTGGATCCGACCGGAAAGATTGTTGCAGAAAAACCGGTACCGGCTTTGCATGAACAACAGATTCTGACGGTATTCAAGCAACTGACCGGTTCAATACAACAAAAGATACCGGCCTTCTCTGCTGCAAAAATTAGTGGGAAACGCTCCTATGCACTTGCAAGAAAAGGTTTAGCAATACCTGATCGATATAAAACCGTTGAGATTTATGATATCAGATTATTAAATTATCTGCCGGAACGAATTCATTTCTGCGTTGAATGTGGCCAGGGAACCTACATTCGTTCATTAGGTTATGATATTGCACATAAATTAGGAACTACAGGTTACCTGGTTAAATTGATTCGCAACCGAATTGGGAAGTATTGTATTGAACAGTCCCTCACTCTGGACGAGTTTGAGCAGCAATGGAAAAAAGAAACCAGATATGAAAATAATTAAATCCCTATCCGATATTGATATTAAATCTGATACTGTCCTGACAGTAGGATCTTTCGATGGGATTCATCTGGGTCATCAACAGATTCTCGACGAATTGAACAGGCAGGCATCCGATTGTGAATGTATCCCTTCCCTGGTAACCTTTCATCCCCATCCCAAGCAAGTCCTGGGAAATCGGGTAGAGTTGTTGACTCCGTTGCAGGAAAAACTACAGATCCTGGAAAAACTCGGACTGGCGATGGTCATTGTGATCCCCTTTACAGTTGAATTTTCAAAGATGGAATACCAGGATTTTGTACAGGAAATCCTGATAAAAAAAATTCACATGAAAAAGATGGTGGTCGGTTACGATCATGCGTTCGGCCGGAATCGTCAGGGGGATCCTCTGCATCTCAAAGAATTAGGAGAAAAACTTGGATTTTCTCTTACTGTAATTGAACCACATGTTATTGGAAATGAGCTTATAAGCAGTAGCCGTATCCGGGAATTTTTGCATTTAACCGAGATGGAAAAAGTAAAAGAACTTTTAGGCCGCCCGTATTCATTAATGGGGATAGTTGAAAAAGGTGAAAACAGGGGAGCAGGATTGGGATTCCCAACGGCAAATATTCAACTTCTTCAAGAGGAAAAGCTCATTCCTCAGAGAGGCGTATATGCAGTTGATATCATGATGGCCGGGAAAGATTACAAGGGCATGATGAATATCGGACACCGGCCTACATTTAATTTTGATCCCTTGACTTTAGAGGTTCATATCTTTAATTTTTCGGGTTTGATTTATGGATCTACCATAGAAATCCTGTTTAAAAAATATATTCGGGAAGAAAAGAAGTTTTCAACGACACAAAAATTAAAAGAACAAATATTGAAAGATAAAGAGATCTGTATAAAAATTTAAAAGCGGAGGATAGAATGTCTCTTGGCAAAGAGGAAATAGTAGAGATAATTAAAAAATTCGGGGGTGATTCTAAAAATTCAGGTAAAACTGAAGTTCAGATCGCCCTGTTGACTCGCCGCATTGCTGAACTTACGGAACATATGAAGGAAAATTCCAAAGATCATCATTCCCGGCGCGGATTACTTAAACTCGTCGGACAACGGCGCAGATTACTCAACTACCTGTTGAAGAAGGACATCGAAAAGTACAGAAATCTGATTAGTGAATTAGGCTTAAGAAGATAAAAGAATTTGGAGATGAAATGATTATAAAAAAAGAACGGGAAATTGGCGGCAAGATACTCAGTATTGAAACTGGAAAAATGGCAAAACAAGCGAACGGATCTGCTGTTGTCCGCTATGGTGATACCATGGTTCTGGTCACCGCAACCTGCAACAAAGAAGCCCGGGAGGATCTTGACTATTTCCCGCTTTCTGTTGAATATCAGGAAAAAACCTATGCTGCTGGCAAGATACCAGGGGGATTTTTTAAGAGAGAGGGTCGGCCTTCAGAAAAAGAAATATTAAGCGCTCGTTTAATCGATCGCCCTCTGCGTCCTCTTTTTCCGGATGGATTTAAAAATGATACTCAAATCGTAGCCTTCGTCATTAGCAGTGACAGGGAAAATGATGGGGATGTCCTGGGAACGCTGGGTGCCTCTGTTGCATTATCTATATCTGATATCCCCTTTGAGGGACCGGTAGCAGCAGTACGGGTAGCCAGAGTTGCTGGAGAGTTCATTATCAATCCCACTTTTTCGCAGGTTGAGGAAGGTGATCTGGAACTGGTTATCGCAGGCAGCGAAGATTCAATCCTTATGGTTGAAGGAGAGGCCAACGAGACATCAGAACAGGATATGGTTTCTGCATTGGAGTTCGGACACCAATACATTAAACAGCTTATTGAGCTGGAGAAAGAAATCATTCAAGAATTCAGTCAGGAAAAAATTGAGGTTGTTCCACCGGAAATACCTGATGGGCTCTTGAAAAAAATTGATAAATCAGCAAGAACAAAAATTAAAAAAGCAATCAAACAGACGGACAAGAAAGCCCGCCATGAAGAGTTACGAGAGATAAGGAAGGAGATCGAAACCGCCGATCCTGAAGAATTTGAAGAACATGAAACCATTATCAAGGAACAACTCCATCAGATCGAGAAGGAAGAAGTGCGTTTGATGATCATCAAGGAATCCCGGCGGCTGGATGGACGGGGTATGGATGATATTCGTGACATCCAATGTGAACCAGGCATTTTACCACGGACCCATGGATCCGCACTATTCACTCGCGGTCAAACTCAGAGCCTGGGTGTGACGACACTGGGAACCAAAATTGATGAGCAAATCGTAGAGAACCTGGAAGGTGAAAGCAGCAAAAGCTTTATGCTTCATTACAATTTTCCGCCTTTCAGCGTGGGCGAGGTTCGATTTTTCAGAGGACCGGCACGTCGAGAAATTGGCCATGGAAATCTGGCCGAACGTTCGCTGAAAACCATACTGCCCACCGATGATTCATTTCCCTATACAATTCGTATTGTATCCGATATCCTGGAATCAAACGGTTCCTCCTCCATGGCCACGGTTTGTTCCGGTTCACTTAGTTTGATGGACGCCGGCGTTCCGGTAAAATGTCATGTCGCAGGCATCGCCATGGGCTTGATTAAAGAAAATGATGAGGTTCGAATTTTAACTGATATTCTGGGAGATGAGGACCATTTGGGAGACATGGATTTCAAGGTTGCCGGCACCCACCAGGGTATTACCGCTTTCCAAATGGATATAAAGATCTCTGGACTGAGCTTTGCCATTATGACCGAAGCTCTTGAAAAAGCCCATACAGCGAGGCTGAAGATTCTCGATATCATGGAATCTGCAATTGACAAACCGAAGTCCGATATTTCACCTTACGCACCCAGAATTATTACTTTAATGGTTCCTAAGGAAAGAATTGGTGAGGTTATTGGGCCATCCGGTAAAATAATCCGTGGTATTATTGAAGAAACGGGAGTTAAAATTGATATTGATGACACAGGCCTTACCGTAATCGCTTCACCGGATGTGGAAATGGCCAATCTGGCCAAAGCAAGAGTTGAGGCGATTATCCAGGAACCCGAACCCGGTAAAGCATACGAAGCCACCATAAAGCGTATTATGAATTTTGGTGCTTTTGCAGAATTTCTTCCCGGGAAGGAGGGTTTAATCCATATCTCCGAACTTGATACCAGCCATGTAAAAACCGTGACCGATATCGTAAAGATCGGCGATAAAGTTCATATCGTTTTAAAAGAAGTTGACCGGGAAGGAAGATATAACCTGAGCCGTAAAGAATATCTTCGCCGGCAAGAAAACCAGGAAAAGAAGGAGTCCTAACAAGTTTTAGGAATTAGTCAATAGATATTTTAATTTTCAAATAAAAGAATAAAACAGACATATTCAAATTAAAATCATAAGCCGCTCCTTTTTTCCAGGAGAGAGGTCATGACAGAATTTGTAATATGCCTTGATTAGCCAAAATGTCCCAATCTGAATATAAAAAAACGCAACTGCCCAACGGATTAACCATCGTAACCGAAAAAATTCCGTATATTCGCTCGGTTTCGATCGGTGTATGGATTAAATCAGGATCTCGTGATGAGAGCAAAGAAGCCAATGGGATGGCACATTTTCTGGAACATATGTTATTCAAAGGAACGGAAAGACGATCTGCGAGAGAGATTGCCAGAAGCCTGGAATCTGTTGGAGGCTATCTGAATGCATTTACATCAAAAGAACAAACCTGTTACTATGCTGAAATACTGGATAACCAGATCAGTAAGGCAGTTGATGTTTTATCAGACATGATTTGTCATTCCGTATTCGCGCCCAAAGAAATGGAGAAAGAGCGCCAGGTAATCCTGGATGAAATTGACAGTGTGGAGGATTCCCCGGATGACCTGGTTCAGGATATTTTCGTCGAAAAATTATATCCCGATCATAGTCTCGGTTTACCCATTCTGGGCTCCAAAAGTTCGGTAAACAGAGTTACCCGGGAGCTACTGATTGAATTTTACCAGAAGTTTTATTCCTCTGATAATATACTCATTGCTGCAGCGGGTAATATTGAACACGACAGGCTGGTCGATTTGTGCGAAATAAAATTTCAGCTGACTTCCAACAATGAATCTAATGCCTCGCAATCCTCTCCCCAGATTGGCCAGGGAGAATACCTGCTCAGTCGTCAAATTAATCAAGCCCATATCTGTCTGGGAACCAGCGCACTGCCTTATAATCATCATCTCAAGTATGAGTTACTTCTGCTCAACACCATGCTGGGTGTAGGAATGGGCTCCCGACTCTTTCAGAATATCCGAGAACTCCACGGCGTTGCATATTCAGTATATTCTTTTGTCGATTTTTTTAAAGATAATGGACTGCTCGCTATTTATCTGGGTACTGACCGCAGTAAAAAGGACAGGGCAATTTCACTCATTGAGAAAGAGCTTAAAAAGTTGCAATCAAAACCACTCTCGCGGACCGAGCTTCAACGGGTTAAAGCGCAACTCAAGGGTAATCTCCTTTTGGGCCTCGAAAATACCCCCAGACGTATGAGCCGTCTAGCTAAAATGGAAATCTACCTCCAGAAATATCAGGATGTCGATCAGATCATCCGGGATATTGACAATGTTTCCAGTGACAGCATTTCCACCCTGGTGCAGCAAATATTTGACCAGGAGCAGATGCTGCAAGTTGTTTTCCTGCCAAATTAATTAGATTCCAATATATATCTTGATAATAATGTAAAATGGATACTTATGATTTCACTATTTCTGGATGTATGAAAAGTACTTTTTTAATAAAACTTTAGCATTAGATTCAGTATAATTACTGTGATTAACAGGATACATTAAAAGTAAGGTGAAATAATGACTTTTGGAATACCCCGTGAATTAAGAGCGCATGAAAAGCGTGTCGGAGCGCTACCCTTTTTAGTAAAAGAAATTTTAAAATATGGTCACCAGGTTTATGTGGAGACGGGTGCGGGTGAATTTTGTGAAGCTCTTGATTCTCAGTATGAAAGAGTGGGTGCACAAATTGTACCTTCCTCCGAAAAACTCTATTCACTGGCAGACATCATCCTGAAAATTCGCGAACATCAACCGGTGGAAATTGAACTTGTCAGGCCGGATCAAACCTTCTTTTCCTTTTTTCATTTTATAAACAATCCGGAACTTGCAAAAACTCTGGCCGAAAAGGGATGTACCTGCCTCTCCTATGAATTTATTAAAGACTCTCAAAATCGTCGACCTTTATTGCAGTCCATCAGCCGGATTGCCGGTCAGATGGCAGTGTTAAATGGTGCCTTCTATCTTCAGAAACATAGCGGTGGCCGGGGAATTGTTCTGGGCCGAGTTACCGGTTCTCCCCCGGCTCAGGTGACTATTTTAGGGGCTGGAAATGTCGGCAAACAGGCGGCCATTACTGCTGCCAATTTAGGTGCCCGGGTCATTATCCTGGATACGGATTATGCCAAATTACTGGAACTGGATGCACTCGGATTTCCCAATATTTCAACCATCATCAGTACCGATGAGAATATTAAAGAATTACTGCCTATTACAGATCTTTTTATTGCCTGTATCCATATCCCTGAAAAACCTACCCCCAAAATTGTTACCCGGGAAATGGTAAAGACCATGCGCCAGGGATCGGTTATTGTCGATGTTGATATTGATCTGGGCGGAAGTGTTGAAACCAGCAAAATTACCCATCATGATAATCCCACATTTGTGGTAGATGAAGTGGTTCATTACTGCGTATCCAACATTACCGCGGTCGTACCAAAAATTGCAGCACGGACTTTTTCTGCGGCTCTTATGCCTTACTTGATCAAAATTGCAAAACTTGGCTTGGAAAAGGCAGTCCTCTCTGATGCCGGGTTGGCCAATAGCATCTCAATATATAAAGGCTACGTGGTCAAAAATAGTGTGGCTGCTTCGGCAGGACTACCTTATGCCGAACTCTCTGAAAAAATCCAGGACCTGAATGCCAAAGTCCAATGAAAGAAAGATTTTCAGAGATTCCCATTCTAACATACCATAAAATTACCAGCCAACGGGAATTCGGAATTAACACAGTTGCTCCGGAAAAATTTCGAGAGCAGATGCTCTTCCTGAAGAATAACAACTTTAACCCAACTACTTTCCGGGATATCATTCAAGGTAATCTTCCTCCTAAACCGGTCATTATTACATTTGATGATGGGTATGCTTCAGTATACAAGTATGCCTATTCCATACTCCGGGAATATCAATTCACAGCTGTCATTTTCCTGATTACCGACTATTTTGGAAAAAAAAACAGCTGGGATGCTAATTTGGGTGGTGTAAAGTTTACCCATTTGGATGAACAACAGGCTGCTGCGCTTTCTCTCTCTGGTATGGAATTGGGATCGCACGGCGCAACCCATCGTGCTCTAAGTTTCCTGACAGAGAAAGAAGTGGAATCGGAACTGCAAAAATCGCAGGAGGTCATCTCTCAAATATCGGGTCAGCCGGTAACAAGCCTGGCCTACCCTTTTGGAATACAGAACCAGAAAATTCAAGAGATTGCTGAATACACCGGTTATCAGGTAGGATGTATCAATCTCTGGGGTAAAAGTGATCGGAACAATCCACTGAGTTTAAAGAGGATACCGGTTTACGGGATAGATTCTCTTGCATCCTTCCGGAGAAAGCTGTCTACCGGTAAATCCAAAACAGCGGAAATATTAAAACTAAAAATGCTCAGTTGGCCGGCTTTTTTGACACCCCTGTTCCAAAAACAGATCAAAAACCTTTATTGAGCAGGTTTGCTACCTCACCTCTTATTCGAATTCCTGCAAAATTTTGGAAACAAACCGCAACTTATATTGTTTTTATAAAAAGTAATATGTAATTTTTACTTCGATTCAGACACTCATTGAGGACAAAAAGAGAGCAATTGATTGAAGAATCAATCTAAAGAATTGGGGGTGAATGGGAAGAAGAAAGTTCACCTGACCACCCTGGGATGCTCAAAAAATGTATACGATTCTGAGATTCTGATGGGACAGTTACAGGCCAATGGTATTCCATTGACAGAATCGCCTGAGAATGCAGATGTACTGGTTATCAATACCTGCGGTTTTATCACACCTGCAAAACAGGAATCCATCCAGGCCATTTTGGAAGCGACAGAATTCAAAAACCAAAATGAAAAAGTGGAAGTCCTGGTATGTGGTTGCTTGTCTGCCCGGTATCAGAAGGACCTGAGGAAAGAGATTCCGCAGGTTGACGCTTATTTCGGTACTGAGGATTACCAGAGCATTTTAAATTATTTGCAGCTCCCTTTGCAAAGAAATGCCCCACTATATGAAAACCGTATTCTCTCCACAAAACCGCATTTCGCATACCTCAAAATCTCTGAAGGGTGTAATCATAAATGTGCCTTCTGTGCCATTCCTCTGATGCGCGGAAGACACCGAAGCCGTCCTATGGATGATCTCATTAAGGAAGCCTGGTTTTTAGCTGAAAAGGGTGTGAAAGAATTGATTTTGATTGCCCAGGATACCACGTTTTATGGTCTGGATTTGTATAAAAAACAGAAAATTATTGATTTATTGAAAGAACTGGAAAAAGTTAATGGATTGGAGTGGATTCGCTTACACTATGCCTATCCAACCACATTTCAAGATGAACTTATTGACCTGTTTGCAAACAGTTCTAAAATAGTTCATTATGTCGATTTACCCATCCAGCATATCACGGACCGGATGCTTAAGATTATGAAGAGAGGGGGGACTTCCAGTCGCATCAAACAAATTCTGGAGAACTTAAGAATCCGTATTCCTGACATAGCAATTCGTACCACATTTATCGTGGGACATCCGGGTGAAACAGAAAAAGACTTTAGTGAGTTAAAAAATTATGTTCAGGATTTTCGTTTTGATCGGCTGGGAGCATTTGTATATTCAGCGGAAGAGAACACCTCTGCCCATAATATGATGCATCCGGAAGAAGAAATTGCTCAAAAGAGATACCAGGAGCTTCTTGAGATACAACAACAAATTTCCCTACAGAACAATGAGAAACTTCGCGGAAAAATCCTGAAGGTTTTAATTGATGAATATGATCCGGAACACCATACTGCGGTGGGTAGAACTTTTGCAGATTCACCTGAAATCGATAACGAAGTCATTCTGGAAAATATTGAGGAAAATATTGAGATTGGTAAGTTTTACCAGACTAAAATCATCAGTGCTGCGGAATATGAAATTTTCGGTCAAATTGTGGAGAAAAAATGAAACTATTCAAAATTCCATTTTTCATCATAAGTTTACTGATTTTAATATCAAATATACCGGCACAGTATTTGTCTTCCTCTAATTTAAGTGGTATTGGTATTCCATTTTTTCACGCAGGAATATTCAGAACATTCAATGAAAGTGGTATTGATAGTGTACGGTTGGTTAGAATCTATTTTCAAATAATCAACGATGACCTTACTTTTCTCAAGCAAGATAGCTTTTTCGTTGCAGAAGTGGAATTTGATATTTTTGTCAATAATGAACCAGGTGATTTTACATTTTCCCGTACTATCAAAAAGGAGATAAAACTAACTGAATTTGATCAGACAAATTCCCGCAAACTTGTCAATAGTTATTCTACCGAGATAGAATTAAAACCCGGCAAATATGACATGATTGTCACAGCTCTGGACAAAACCAATAATAAGCAGGTAAATCGCAAGGTAAAATTTGAACTGGAGGATCTTAAAAGGAACAGATTTCTCATCAGTGATATTCTATTCTTTCAGGAATATGAAATAGACTCAACCTATCGGATTATTTCATTCAATCCCAATCTTACCAATAATTTCGGAGGCCAGGGGAAATATTTTTATTTTTATTTTACCTCTGTGGTAACTGATCCTTCAGATACCCTGGAAGTTGAATATATCATTCGTAATCTTGGCGGAATTGTAACCCAATTTAATCAGTATAAAATTGCCAACAATCAAAATACCAATGAACATTTTATTCGCATTAATCGCCAACAATTCGATCAGAGCCGCTATGAACTGGAGGTTATTGGTAAATACCGGAATCAGGTAATGAAAACCCAAAAAACGTTCTCCTTCTTTTGGACCAACAATCCGGACTCTCCAGGTGATTTAACCAACGCATTGGAACAAATGCGCTATATTCCGGAAGCTGATTCTGCCGGATGGGCTATCAAACAACCGTATACAGAAAGACTGGCATATTTTCAGCGATTCTGGAAGAGAATGGATCCGAATCCCGAAACTGAAAAGAATGAGCTCATGGATGAGTTTTTCCTGCGGGTGAATGTGACCAATCAAAATTTTTCAACCATCAGCCAGCAGGGATGGCAAACCGACCGCGGTAGAATTTTCATCAAGTTCGGTGATCCTGATGATATTGAGAGACATCCATTCGAAATAAATTCCGATCCATATGTTATCTGGCGATATTACAATTACCGCAAGATATTTTTATTCCTGGATCGCAGCGGTTTCGGCGATTACTACCTGCATCCGGACTACCTGGATGAGGAGTATAACTAGGAAAATTTCCAGGGAATAGAAATTTTAATGAACTATAGGTTTGAGATACCATGCGAACAGAGGTAAGAAACTGTATTTTTATCTGTCTCATCGCCAGCCAGGGGATAGGTTTTGCCCAATCTTTCTCCATAAAACCGTATGTGGGTTATGCAACTGTTCAAATGAGTGAGGTGAACTCCGGTAGCCAGGCCAGAATCGAGTACCTGAGGGAAGTTACCGGGGTAACCGTTCCTTATCCGGATCCCTTCGAGGGGAATTATGCATGGGGTATCCAAATTGGATATCATCTGGAAGATAATTACTTTCTCACATTTGGAACGTATTTTTACACGGAAAATCACGACCTCCAATACCGGGATGACTCACAGGGTTACCAGGTTATATTTGACAATTTTCGGAACATAAAGCTATACGAAATCAGTTTTGGTATGAAATATTTTTTCCGCTATAGTTCCTGGAAAAGATTCAACTTCTATGTCGCTGGGGGGATAGGATTTGCCCTTGGTTGGTCAGAGACAACTTTCCGGTACTCTGATGAGACAAATCTTGTAGATAATAAAGGGGATTTTTCCTCAAACGCTCTCACCGGACAGCTTATGGCAGGTCTCTCCATTCGCTTTTCACCCATCATCTCTCTGGAGCCCGAAATAGGGTACCGGGCTGCAAATCTCTCACAGATGGAGGGGACGTTAAGATTTTCCCGGGATTTCCCCAACTTACTGGATCGACAAGAAGGGACCGACCATCAGTATCAAACCGAAGAAAACTACAATTTCAGTGGTTTCTTTGTAAATCTCGGCTTACAATTTTTGCTAAATTTTTAAGAATTAATATTTCGTCCCTAAGGGACTTTAAATACCGAGGGAATAACTCATTGCTAAAAATATCTTGTCCCTAACGGGACAATAGATCTATAGAGTGTTTAATTTGTAAGACTATCTACATGCGACATTTTCATCTAAAGTTATTTTATATTTCTAAATCATAAACCTAGTCCCGTCAGGGACGATATATCTATAGAATACCCTTCTAATCATATACAAAGGTCTCATAGAGGCGCGATATTATAATTGTGTTCGGATAATTTCCAGGAGAAAATCTAACAATATTGCGTCCCTACGGGACTTTAAATTCCTGGGGAAAATTTCATTTCTATAAATATTTTGTCCCTGACGGGACAATAGATCCCTCTCATGTTTCACTTTTGAAAATCAATCCATATAGATTTACATTAAGATAGAAAACTTAATTTGCTAGACTAGGAAACCAAGTCCCGTCAGGGACAGTATATCTTTAGAATGCATACCTCATAACAAACCGAGTCCCGTCAGGGACAAAATATTCACACTACTGATAACTCTATTTCTCAAATTATTTCCTCCACAACGAAAAAAAACAGACTCACTTTCCGACTATCACTTTGTCGGTATAGCCGGAAAATT
>CBDUVK010000014.1:0-23240 GCA_965370645.1 uncultured bacterium | reverse complement strand
CCTTTGCCCTTTACCCTGTCTTCACTAAATCCAAAATCCCCTATCCTAAATCCTGGTTTTTCCCGTTTCACCTTTGCCCTTTTTAATCAAGACTCTCATGCTTTTGCTTTTTTTTATGATATTTCCTATCTATATTAAAACCTTTTAATATAAGGTTTTAGTCAATGTCAGATACTCAACACAAAGAATACAGTTTTGAACAGGCCATTGAGCAGATGTGTGCGGTACTGAATGAATACCAACCCCACAGAGTGGAGTTGGATGGTGTACATGCCGCGGCAGTCATGATTTTGACATTAAACCGGCAGGATATCCCTCACATTATTTTCACCAAACGTACCGATACTGTCGAAACTCATAAGGGACAGATTTCTTTTCCCGGTGGTGTGCAGGATCCAAAAGATCAAAATCTCCTGGAAACTGCCATGCGGGAAACATATGAAGAAATCGGAATTCAACCAAATCTGATTGAAAATCTAGGACAACTGGATGATTTTTATACGGTGACAGATTATGTGGTTTCACCCTTTGCTGGTTATGTGAATTCTGATTTCGAATATCAGATCAATACACATGAAGTCGCCCATATTCTCGAAGTCCCCCTATCGGTTTTTCTAAAAGCGGATGATTTTGAGATCAAGAAATGGAATCACCAGGGCACCATTTATGATGTTTTCTTTTATCACTATCTGGATCAGGTCATATGGGGTGCAACGGCCTATATATTAAATCGATTTATTGATACTGTTTTTGGTTTTAATCCGGCTCCGAATTCTGTGATCCGGGATCCTCGAAATGCTCATTACCTGCGAGAGAATATACATCGAAAAAGTGACCGGTAGTAACTCGTCCAATCGACTTGATTTAATAACTCACCCTTGGCGTAAGCCATCCCTTCCGGGAAAGTCCCTCTCTTGAAAAGAGAGCGACTTTCTTCAGCCTATAATATAGCCCCTTCTCTTATCAAGAGAAGGGGTTGGGGGATGAGTTTTTTATTCGACAACTTAAACCGGATACTCATGAAAAAAAGTATAAAAACATTTAATCAAAGTATGAAGTCAAAGAATACTTTGATGAGATTTTTTATATAGTGTGCTTTTTAGTTTTTTATCCGCTGTTATCCTGTTCATCCAGTCTAAAAGATTGGTTGCAGGACATTTGACACTATTACTGACAGTTTCGCTAGAATATATCTATTTTTATGGTAGGGAGGCTCTCTTGTGTGTTCTGATCCATTGTACTGCAATGAGGGAGATTAAACTCATTACAGCCCCTGCATAGAAAGGAATACGATAGTCGAGCATCCACATTATTCCTCCGATTGCGGGAATGAAGACCGCCGCAATATGATTGATGGTGAATCCGAGTGCCATACTTGGGGCTATATCACTGGTATCCCCGATCTTCTGAAAATAGGTACGTATCGCAATGGAAAAATTAAAAAATATATGATCAAATATATAAAGCACAACTACCACGAATTTTGAATCGGTAAGAGCATAAGTAATAAAAATAAATATCAGACTGAAATATTCGGCAGAGAGAACCTTTCTTTCACCAAAACGGATGATTGCCTTTCCGATGAGAGGGCTCAGGAAATAGTTAATTACGTTATTAATCACAAACAAGATAGTTATCTCCCGGATAGAGAACTGAAATTTTTTCACCAGGAGAAAAACTGCAAACGCTACAAAAATCTGTCTCCGGGCTCCGGCCATAAAGGTAAGGAAATAATACAGACTATATTTTTTACGGATGATCATTTTTTTGTGTTGAGGTGCAATATCGGCTTTGGTCGGATCCTGAAACGCTCCCCACAGACCGAGACCGATGATACAAATCCCAAAGATAAGATAGATGCTCCGGTAGTTCAGAAATTCACTCAACAGTAAAATAAATAATCCCACACCAATATTAGAAGCAGCTGCCAGACTTCGTAAGCGCCCGAAAACCCAGGGGGATACATCTTTGTTAAAATATTGGAGGGTAAGGGATTGGTTGGTCGTTTCATAATAGTGAAATCCCAGACTCATAACCAGAGTGGTCATCATTAATCCCAGGTAACTGGGATAGAAACCGGTAATTGCGACGCCAATGCCTAAAGTAATAATCGACAAAACGGATAATTTATGCTCTCTTATGAGTAAGAGAAGGAACACCGCCAGGAGAGCCAGGAATCCCGGGATCTCACGGATGGATTGAATCATGCCAACCTGATCACCTTCTAAACCGGCGACCTCCACGGCAAAATTATTGAAAATTGTCCGCCATCCCTGCATCCCAACATAGGCTGCAATGGTGAGAACAGCCAGAAAGCGATACATTTTATCTTGTTTGATTCCATCCATGCAGGCAAATATGAAATGATAATGAAGAAATTAAAAACTAAAATCAAAATAAAATATAGAACTGAATTATAATCTTTATTTATTGACAATTTACAGTGTGATGTGTATTATAGACTCCATAATCCCGTATTGATCTTACAAAATAATTATAAAAGGAGAATGTATGCACTGGTATCTTTACCTGATTCTGGCGTATTTATTTATCCTGTTGGGATTTAATTTTTATCGTTCCTTTAAGGTAAAAACCCAGGATGAGATGATGGTTGCGGGACGCTCGCTAAGCATGCGCGTCATGGTATTTACCTTAATCTGTACCTGGATTGGATCGGGGACATTCATCGCCGGTGCGGAATATGCTGCCAAAGCAGGATGGTCCAGCTTGTGGCTACCTGCAGGTGCCTGGGTTGGTATAATCCTGATATACTTTCTTGCTGAAAAGATTCGGTCTTTTGGGAAATATACAATTGGTGATATTTTAGAAGTACGTTACGGGAAATTCGCTAGATTATTCGGGGCTCTGGCTCTGATAATAAGTTTTACAGCCATTGTCAGTTATCAGTTCAGAGCGGGAGGATATATTCTGAATATTGTAAGCAAAGGTGCAATCAGTGTGGAGCTTGGACAAACCATAACTGCCGCCTTTGTCATTCTCTTTACGGCTGCTGCGGGAATGATGGCGGTGGCTTATACCGATTTACCTAACGGCATCATTATTCTTTCCGCTTCTATACTGGCTGCACCGGTCATGTATTTTGTGGCCGGGGGCTGGGAGGCCGCTGTTCAAACTCTCCCTGAGCAACATTTCGCAGTGTTCAATAAAGATTTTGGTGCCTATCCACTCCTCAAAGCAGGTAGTTATTTTCTGGCGACCATGTTCCTCCTGCTTGGGGTACAGAGCATGTATCAGAAATTTTATAGTGCAAAAACTCCCAAAGATGCCAGACAGGCAGTGGCGGTCTGGGTGGTCGGGACGATAGTAGTCGAAACCGTGGTGGTTGTCATTGCGGTATTCGCTGCCAGCTATTACTGGGAACCTATAAAAGAGTTTGAAATATTATCGCGGGTTAAATCACAGGTCATTTCCCGGGAGATTTCAATCGAGCAGATACAGCCTACTCTGGAGAATCTCATAAATCAGGAACTGGAAAGTGGAAATATAAATGGGATTCAAAAGATCAGGATTGAAAATGATCTCAATCTCTCTGAAGGAATTGAAAATGAGGAGCGACTGGATCAACTGATGAAAGAAAAATCCATAGATCCCGCCTCTATAGTCCTGGTGGCAGCTCAAACCATTGTCGATCAGGGAGGGTTTTTAGTAATCATTGGGCTATTATTGCTTGCCGCTGCTGTGGCAGTTGTCATATCAACGGGAATGAATTACCTGCTTTCCCCAACGACGAATATTATGAGAGATGTTTATCAGCGTTTTATAAATCCGGATGCCACCCAAAAAAATATGGTAGTTATTCAGAAGGTAATGATAGTTATCCTGGGGCTTATTGCCCTTTACTTTGCGACTAATCTAACCTCCGTACTGGAAATGAGTTTCTTTGCATACACAATTTATGGTGTGGCTATTACTCCTGCTCTTATTGCAGCCCTGGCATGGAAGAGAGCTACCCGGTTAGGTGGATTGATATCGATAATCGGAGGTGCATTGGTCACTATTTTACTGAAGCTGGCCGGATACGTTTGGCCTTCAATCATGATTCCTGCTGGTGATCCGAATGGAGATCCCTGGGGAATTCCATTGATTTACCCGGCATTGGCTTTCTCTATTTTGAGCCTGGTTATTTTTAGCTATTTAAGTAAAGCACCGACGGAAGATGAATTGAAAGAGATGTTCCCGAAAAAACCTGAATTCAATTAAATTCTGAATATATTAGGGATAAAATTTTAAAAACTCTTTCTGTTTATATGGGTAAGTATCGGAAAAGCTAAAAATATTTTTACAAAATTTGTGAGACTGTTTTAATTTAACATTTTCATTCGTAAATTGTTCTCAGCATCGGTCTTTTAAATTAATCTTTTCTTTCCGTTTCGTTTTCGTTATCCGATTTATTTTTTGATGATATTGTTTGAGCAGATTAATATGTTTGTTTTCTGGCAAAATCTGGCATGAAATAACTATGAATCAATTTCGTCTTACACAATTAGACAGTCTGTTGAATTTTTCAAAATTGCATCTTCTGGTGTTTACCCCACAGTGGAAGCTTATTAGACTCCATCCAAACCATCGAAGTTTTTTAGGATGGGATAAGGGTGATTTAAAGACATACAAATTTGAAGAAAATTTTTTAAAACCAAATTCAATCGACCTTGCGACTTTTTTGGGACACTTTCAGCAAAAAAATTATGTTGTAAAAAATTACTACTGGCGGGACTCCGAAAAACGAGTCACCGGGCCATTTGAAACTTACTTCCGGCTTCGAAAGGAAAACAACTATCTGAAGACAGTCATGGCATTTATTAAATTGGATCATGGAAATGAAAAACTGGAAATTCCTCCGGGTGAGAAAAACAAAATATTTTTGTCTGAACCTCTACCTGGTTTACTGCATAATCTTTTTGGTCCTCTGGGATCCATTTCCGGACGGTTGGAGGTGTTAGTAAACAATAATCCACAGTCTGATGAATTTCAGGATCTACTGCAGTTAACCCTACAAGTTCAGGAATATCTTAAGATTTTGCGATATAAACTGACCAATGAGCGTCACTCACAGCCAATACTTCTCGATTTGAATAAATTTATCAAGCAGGAACTACTATATTTGAAATCAGACCAGTTCTTTAAAAATCAGGTGAAAGTGAATGTGAAAATGGATCCCCGCATGCAAAAATCCAGGTTATTATATGCCCCCTTGAGCGGGATTCTGGGAGAATTTTATTATTACCTGCGGGGATTTGTTACAGAAGAAAGTGAATACACCCTGCAGGTAGAAACTCTCCTGGAGTATGATCGTATTGGATTTCATCTGAATTTTCTGGGTGATTTTCGAATACCTTCCGAACTAAGCGTCAGATTCCCCATTGATCTCGAAGGGGAAGCCAAGCAGATTGCTCTGCAGAGTGTTGAAGGACTGGATGTAATATTTCTGGCCTATTGTCTTCAGAAAATATCCGGTTACCTTGATCTTACCGGCCGTAAGGATATGATGAAACTGCGGCTTACTTTTCCCAGTAGAATGGAATGACATTTTTTAGTGCTCACTCATCCGCCGCATCCGTTGTACCTCCCATAGATTTGAATATATTCACTCCCAAAATCTGAACAAGAGCAATGGGAATAATAGGTAAGAAATATTTTTCCCAGTTCAGGTAAGAAAGAGGCATGATGATTAAGAATAGTATAATGCTAATACCCATAAATAGGAATGCATTCGGCTTCCGGCACTTAATTTGAAAATAAATATCATGGATGATCCATAGTACAACAGGTAATGAGAATAGAAATATCAAATAGAATACATAGTGTTCGGCGGAGCTACCCACGATCATTCGAATGAAGCGGTGAAAAAATCCGACCGTATAAACATCCACTGCCATCGCAGGTTCGGAGGCTTTCACTGGAAAAAGAAAATAAGTAAAGGAGATGAGCAAAGAGAGTATTAGAAGTTTGCGGTTTGTATAATAATTTTTCCAGCGATAAATAATTACAGGAAACAGATAAACTATAAACAGGCTGATGTAAAGGACCAGAAATTCAATATGAAAATAGAGTCCTTTTTGAAGATATAGACTACGCATCTCATTTTGCGGGCTGAAACCATGCCACAAAATTAAAAGAGAGATAAAGGGAATAAGAGAGACGATTGAGGAAATCAACATTTTATGAGAATTTCCTCTGGGACTGAGAATCATTTGAATGAGATAATAAAGAATAAAAGCTACAGGTAGAAATATGAAATATTGCCTGCATAGAAGAGCTCCCGCTGTCGAGATTGCCAAAATAATCGGTTTTTCTTTCCGGAAGGCAATAAGCGACCAGGCCAGAAAGAGTAGAGACAGCATATCTGTATAGACGAAAACCGAAATTCCGATGCTATAGGGCTGAAAAATGAGAAAAAGAGTAACCGGAAGTGCTATTTTAATTCGACCTGACACCTGGAAATAATAGATATAGAAAGAAATAAAGGTGAACAAGGCAATAATCAGTGAGAAAAACCGAAGCTGGTGCAGATGAAAACCGACTAATTTTCCCCACAATGCATATAGAATGAAGGGGAGGGGAGTGGACATCTCGTTGTAGGTTCTCAATTGCCTGAGGCTAAGTTCCTCACCAAAATCCTCAATGGTGCTGATAAAATGATGTTCATCGGCCCAGGTCGGTTGGCGAAGTCCCACTCCCATATAGAGAATCGTTTCATAGACGATTAGAAATAAGATAAGCAACAAAAGTGATCTTTTGAAAGGGTCTTGAAGGATATGATCTGTAAATCGGTTCATCATAGATGAGAGTAAATGGAGTTAAATAATATCCCCTGCATCTTCCCGTTTGATATCTGCCCCCAATTGCTGAAGTTTCAATTCTATTTTTTCGTAACCGCGGTCCATATGATACACCCGGTGGACATCACTTCTGCCTTCGGCCGCCAGAGCTGCAATGACCAGGGATGCTGAGGCCCTGAGATCAGTGCTCATCACCGGGGCACCTTTCAAAGCTTTTACTCCCTGGATGAACACCGAATTACTTTTTTGAACCAGCTGCGCTCCCAGCCGGGCCAGTTCGGGAACATGGGTAAAACGGTCATTGAATATCGTATCCGTTACAACCGCGTTTCCGTCAGCCAGGCTCATAAGCGCAATCCATTGGGCCTGCATATCGGTTGGAAATCCCGGATACACTTCTGTGGTAACGTTTACAGGTTGTATCTTTGGGGGGCTTGTTAGCTGGATTTCATCGCCTTCAATTTGTAATGCTGTGCTTGTTTCCCGAATCTTATCGATAACTTTCATCAGATGTTTTGGTTCGCATTCTTTAAGTTTAATATTACCCCCGGATAAGAGTCCGGCCAGGAGAAAGGTCCCAGTCTCTATTCTGTCCGGTATAACCTTATAATTGGTTGGGTGCAGACCGGGCATGCCCTCAATGGTGATTTTATTGGAACCCAATCCGTCAATTCTGGCTCCCATTTGCTGCAGGAATCCACCCAGGTCGACGATCTCTGGTTCTTCCGCAGCATTTTCAATGGTGGTGATTCCATCTGCCAATACTGCGGCCATCATAATATTGGCGGTAGCACCAACACTGGATACATCGAGATAGATATGAGCCCCGTTAAGTTTAGGTGCCCGGGCAACAATATATCCGTTTTCGAGCTCTAATTCTGCTCCCAGTTTTTTTATCCCTTTTATATGGAGATCTACCGGTCGCGGTCCCCACGCACATCCACCCGGTAAAGAGACTTTAGCCTGTTGAAAGCGTGCCAGGAGTGGTCCCAATACATAAATGGAAGCGCGCATGGTTTTTACCAGTTCATAAGGTGCTTCCGGAAAATCCGCGGTGGTGGTATCGATATGAAGAGTATTATCATCGAAATCTACTTTCACACCGATAATACGTAAGAGATGAGCCATGGTCCTGATATCACGCAGTTGTGGGATATTAGTCAGGGTATATTTGCCCGGAGAAAGTATCGTTGCGACCATGATGGGCAGAGCGGCATTTTTTGAACCGCTGATAGAAACTTCACCTGTTAATGCTTTTCCACCCTGGATGATAAATTTATCCACGCTCGTCTCCTGTTGTTATGGCAAAGGGTCTGCTACAACTCATTTCTTACCTCTCAGTTTGTTGCTCTTCGGCTTCCTGTATCAATTGCCGTGCGCTCTTCAATATTTCATCGGTAAGGGTTTTCCCTCCCATCAGACTGGCAATTTCTTTTACCCGACTATCGTTGTCTAAGGGGGTAACACGGGTAAAGGTACGTTCATTATCGACATATTTTTCAACCCGATAATGAGAACTGCCAAATGACGCAATTTGAGGAAGATGAGTAATGCAGATAATCTGATGTGTTTGTGCCAGATTCTGTATGCTTCGTCCGACGGCAACCGCTATTTGACCGGAAACACCGGCATCAATTTCATCGAAAATAAGCAGTGGAATACGATCCGATTCTGCTAAAATATTTTTAAGAGCCAGCATAATACGGGATATCTCACCGCCGGAGGCAATTTTCATGAGTGGTTTAAAATCTTCTCCGGGATTGGGTGATATATAAAATTCAATTTCATCGATACCCTTTTCGTCACCAGCATAATGTTTTTCACTCTGAATAAAGATACCACTTTCAGTTTCAATTCTGGAGAATGCCACCTGAAATCTGATTTTAGGCATTCCAATTTCTTTTAGTTTTGCACTAACATGTTTCTCTAATTGGGTGGCGACTTTCTTTCGCTCCTCCGACAATTGGTTCGCTACATTAGAGTAGGCTGTAATTCTCTCTGCCAACCGTTTTCTGGATTTCTCAACCTCATAATCAATATTTTCCCGAAAATGGAGTTCAGATTCAATTTTTTCTTTGTAGGATAAAACATCATCGATGGTGTGACCATATTTTTTCTTCAGGGTGGAGATATGGGATAATCGCTGCTCAATTTCCTCAAGGCGTTTGGGATCAAATTCAATTTTACTTTGAAAGGCTTCAATATTCCTGGACGCCTCCTGTATAATGATTTGAGCAGAGGTAAATTCCTGTGAAATGGCTTTGATATCCTCAGAGAAATGTGCCAGTTCATTTAGAATATGCAGGGCTTGTTGAATTTTTTGGGAAACGTTCTCTTCCCTTGTTCCCTCTAAAATTTCACTAAATTGGGATGCCAGGGAAAAAATCTTTTCTGAATTGGCCAGGATGTTTCTTTCATTCTCCAGTTGATGATCTTCATCCCTCTGTAAATGTGATTTTTCGATTTCCTGGAGTTGAAATTGATACAGCTCATATTTCTCATCCATGGTTCGCATCCGAAGCTCAAGGTCATTCAGGTGAGATTCACTTTCCCTGACATCTCGATAGGCCACATCTGTTTTCTTCAACAGATCACTCAGTTCTCCCAATTCATCTATAAAATAGCGGTGGGTCTCTTTCCTGAGAAGGCTTTGATGTTCATTTTGACTGTGAATGTCAACTAGAAGATCACCGATCTCTGCCAGGGTCGCAATAGTGATGGGAATATCATTGATGAAAGCCCGGGAGTTTCCCTTAACCGGAATTTCTCTGCGTAATATCATTTCAGTATTCGATTCGAGACCCTTCTCTTTTAACAGTGCATGTACCTCAGGTAAATTTTCAATCTCGAAAATTGCTTCAACTGTCGCCTTTTCGCCACCGGTTCGAACAATCTCAGAATAGACACGGGCTCCCAGAACCGCAGAAATTGCTCCAATCAGGATAGATTTACCGGTCCCGGTCTCTCCGGTTAGTATATTAAGTCCCTTCTGAAACTCGATGGACAGATTGTGGGCCAGAGCGAAATTTTGTATATGGATAGATCTTATCATCAATATTAAGATTTCAAGTTGCCTGAAAATTTAAGTACAGAATACCGAACTTTTCAAGAGATGTTTTTTAAGAGTGAAAATGAGAGAAGTGCAATTTTAAAAGTGAAATAATCTTATGCTTATTCCCGAATAAGCAGGAACTTACCGGAGGACGAATTACCGGCTTCATCGGTAACCAGATAAACATAGACACCGCTCGATACCAATCGCCCATCTTCATTCCGGCCGTTCCATCTGGCGAAACTTCCGAAAAAATCAGTGCTATTTTTTAGATTCAGTGTCCGGACAAGACGGCCGTTGGCGGTGAGAATTTTAACTTCGCTGTTGCTGGTTAAATTCCTAAAATATAGATAAGATACCTCGCCATCCGAGATATGAAGAGGAATAGGTCCCACCTTTACCTGAGTAAGTTCTTTTAAAGGTGTGGTAAAAGGATTGCTTCTTAGAATCGCAATACCGGATAAGGTACTGCAGTAGACATCACCGGTGAGATCATCCACGAAAATACTTCGAACCTCTTCACTTGGCAGATTGGTATAGTATAAATTATTTCTCACAGATTCACTGTTTTTGGGCACAAAATGGATCCAACTCTGAGGATCCCATGGGGACCCCCGGGATAATAACAAACTTACACCTTTATCGGTTGCAAACCATTTGTTGTTCTCGGAATCGACAAAGATAGCATTAATAAGTAATCCGATGGGCTGATAGTCTTCCCGGAAATCGAAAAGATTTCCATTAAAATAGGCATTTAGTCCGGCAACTGTTCCCAGCCAGACGTATCCGTCCTGATCCGCGGCAACGGCAAAACAGGAATTACTCTTTAAATTATTACTCTCTGAGAGCCTTAACCAGTCTGTATGTCCATTTTCATCGATTTGTAGAGCTAAAACGCCATTTCTCTGGGTTCCAAACCAAAGATTACCGAATATGTCCTTGGTTATTGCTGCTGTAGGCGATCCGGATACTCCTAATCCATCCGGAATCCCATATTTAATCCAGTTTGTACTATCATATGCCTGATCCGTAAAAGATGATCCCTGGTGCTGAATAATGGGTTTCTCACTTCTAACATCGAGGGTCGTTAACCAGATACAATCATTGGGTTCATCCAGTAACAGATCGGTAACTACCAGGAGGTCCGGTGCATTATTGGTGTAAGAAAGGAAATGTCGTACAGAATCCGGGGGTTCTACAGTTAGTGTATCATCTTCCGTGGATGAAGATATCCAGAGTTCTCCAGGCGTTGTATAATTGTTGAAATGGTAAATATTAAAGTCCGGATCAAATATGGTTAAACCACCATTCCATGATCCAACCCACATATTCCCCGTAGCATCTTCAATAACCCGTTGGGTGGATGCCGTTGAACGCCAATCTCTCAGATATCTGTAATTTCTCCAATTTCCGTCAGACAGTCGGACTGAAAATCCCTTCGCGCGCTGGTCACCAAAAATCCCGGACATGATCCACAGCTCTCCTCTACTATTTAAAACCATGTGACCAAGAATATTATCAATAGGCCCATTAAACCAGATTTTTTCTTTAGTGGTGGTATTCAATAGCCCTTTTTCTGCAAAAGATACCCAGATCTGATCAGAACTATCAATATCAAAATCATTAATGATATTGACAGAACTGCTAAAAAGTTTAATGAACTGAGGTTTGTCAAATTGATAGATGATTTTAGAGTTGTCAACATAGATCTGATTCTGATGCAACTGAATATGTTTAATAGGTGTTGCTCCAAAGTTTTGGAAATTTTGCCCATGATACATACTGAGTCCGTTGGCAGTACCTATAAGCAATGTATCTTCTTTGGAAACTAATGAATAAATGGTATTATGTGGTAGGCCTTCGCTGCTGGTTAAAACATTCCAGCTCTCTGCTGATTTTAAATTAGTCTGCAGAAAATTTCCTGAAGCATAAAGCAAGCCATTATCACTTCCTGCCCAGATTTTCTTATCATAATAGTGAATGGCATGGAATTTATTAATTACCTGGTTGAAATTGCTATAAAAATCACGGAACTGAAACGTTTCACGCTCATCGTTATATAAGTAAACTGCGATTAATGATTTAGAGGCAATCCATAGCGTATCTTCAATAGCGTGTATAGCGATAATCTCATTTCCCTGCAGGCTGAAATCCTCACTTAGAGTTTCCGATTGAATATCGAAGAAGGCAATCACACCGTCCTGGGTTCCAAGAATGATAAGTTCCTTGTCGGAAAAAGTCATGGTAGTAAAATGATGATCGGTTATCCCTTTTTCTGTCGTGTAAACATCATACGATCTGTTGGAAATAGTGTAATTTACAAAGCCGCCACTTGAGGCCAGCATGAGATTACCATTTAAAATGCGTATCTCCCTGGCATCATTGAGACTGGTAATGATTTCCCAGTAGAATTCAGTGGCAATCAGAGGAAGATTGAGGTAACATATCAAAATTAATATAGTAAAAAATAGCCTTCTTATCATTAAATAAGCATTCCCCGTTAACAGTATATAAATTAATATCAGCTATACGATATGAAACGAAAATAGTTCATTCTTTTTCAGACCGGGATTTAAGGCAATTTTGAAATTAAATCACTCATTTCGATCCCGGATAGAGCTGCATCCCATCCTTTATTTCCGGCTTTTGTCCCGGCTCTCTCAATGGCCTGTTCCAGGGAATCGGCAGTAATAATGCCGAATATGACCGGTAGACCGGTTTCCAATGCCGCGTGAGCGATACCTTTGGAAACTTCTGCCGAAATATAGTCGAAATGTGGGGTCGATCCGCGAATTACCGCGCCCAGACATATAACCGCATCGAATTTTTTACTTTTAGCCAGACGATGAGCGATGAGTGGGATTTCAAATGAGCCAGGTACCCAGAAAATCTGAATATTTTTATCTGCGGCCTTATGGCGGTTTAAACAGTCCAGCGCACCATCCAGTAGTTTACTCGAAATAAATTCATTGAAACGGCTTATGACAATAGCAAATTTTCGATTTTCTGCTGATAATACTCCATGTACCTGCTGTGGCATATAGCCCTTCCTTTCATTTTAAGATAAAAATAATTATAGTCTTTCTATAGTACGAAATTTTGAACTCAGATATATCTTGAATAAATTCAATAATCAAATTTCTCTCAAATCAATCAGGGGTTGGGTTTTTTATCAAACATCAACAAGTGGCCTAATTTCTCTTTCTTGGTAATTAGATAATTTTCGTTAACCGGATTTGGTATAATTTGAATGGGAACCCTCTCTACAATCTCCAAACCATATCCCTCCAGGCCGACCACTTTTTTTGGATTATTGGTCATCAGTTTTATCTTATGAATTCCGAGGTCTAATAAGATCTGGGCGCCCAGACCATAATCGCGTAAGTCAGCTTTGAAGCCCAACTCTTCATTTGCCTCTACAGTATCCTTTCCCTCATCCTGTAGTTTGTAGGCCAATATTTTGTTGGGCAGTCCGATTCCCCGGCCTTCCTGGCGCATATAAAGCAGTGCGCCACGACCCTCTTCCTCAATTTTTGAGAGGGCAATATGCAATTGGTCGCCACAATCACACCGCATTGATCCCAGGGTATCTCCCGTTAAACACTCAGAATGCACTCTCACCAGAACGGGTCTACCATCAGAAATATCTCCTTTAATTAAGGCAAGATGGTGATCCTTGGGATCCAGATTGTTTTCAAATAAAACCAAATCAAAAGTACCGTACTCAGTGGGTAGATTTACCTCGGTTACTCTTTTGACCAATTTTTCTTTAATTCTTCGATACTCAATTAAATCAGCAATGGTCACAATTTTTAAGTTGTTATCCTGGGCGATTTTTTTCAATTTTGGGAACCGGGCCATCTGACCATCATCGTCCAGGATTTCACAGAGTACCCCGCCCGGGGTCATTCCTGCCATCTGGGTCAGGTCAATAACTGCCTCGGTATGACCGGCCCGCCGCAGGACACCACCCGTCTTAGCAATCAGGGGAAAAATATGACCCGGACGCGCCAGGTCTTGCGGTTTGGTGTCAGGATGCACGGCCTGTTTTATGGTTGTTGCCCGGTCATATGCAGAAACACCGGTAGTGGTTCCCCGCCGGGCATCGATAGTGATGGTGAAGGCGGTACCATGGAGGGCGGTATTATAGTTTACCATGTAGTTTAGTTCAAGTTCTTCACTCCTCTCCTCGGTCAGCGCCAGGCAAACAATACCTCGCCCAAATTTTGTCATAAAGTTAATTGCTTCGGGAGTCACCTTCTCAGCTGCCATAATGAAGTCACCCTCATTTTCACGGTCTTCATCATCAATCACAATCAGAATCTTTCCGGCTTTTAAATCCTCCAAAGCAGCTTCGATATTTACCATTATTTTTTTTGACATGATTACTGTCTCCAAAATGTTAGTAACCCCAATTCCGGAGTTTTTCCAGGTTAATTCCATCTTCTTTTGAATGAAACATGTAACGCTCAATATACCGGGCGATGATGTCGGTCTCAATATTTACCGAGTCACCCACCCTTTTGGTGTGTAAAGTTGTATGTTCTACGGTATATGGAATGATGCTTATACCAACGGTCTGATCTGAAAGATGAGCAATCGTCAAGCTGATACCATCAATTGCAATGGAACCTTCGGCGATACAATATTTTTTTAATGGATCGGGAATATCAATTTCAAGATAATAATTATCACCCCGTCTCATCCATTGCAGGATCTTAGCCGTCCCCTGAACATGTCCCTGGACCAAATGTCCCCCTAAAGGTGTATTCAGCGTGAGTGAGGATTCAAGATTGATCCGGCGACCTTTTTTGAAACCACCCAGGGTACTTTTGGTCAGCGTTTCACCCACTGCCTGCACGTGAAATGAATCCTTACCGATTTGGGTAATGGTCTGACAGGCACCATCGATGGCAACCGAGTCCCCATTCCGGATTTTTTTTAGAATGGTACCCGCAAGGAATCTGATGTCAAATCCGTTGGCCTTTGCCTTGATGCTGTCAACCGTACCAATTTCCTCAATAATTCCTGTAAACATTTGTCTCTGATACCTTTCAAACAACAAATTGTTGAAAATCCCGATATCCTTCTACCACTGCCTGCTGGTCAATGATCTCAATTTTTACATTTTGCAGGCGGAATGCTTCCTCCAAAGAGTCAATTCCCAAATCCCCAATACTCTGGATACCTGACCCGATCATCATTGGTGCGATGAAAAAGGATATTTTATCGAATAAACGATTTTTGATAAAACTGGTAAATACCTTTCCTCCTCCCTCAACTAAAACAGAGGATATTTTTAATTGGGTGAGGTAAGCCAAAACTATATTTAGATCCAGGTGTTTTTTTCCATTTGAACTGATTGATACCACCTGAATGCCCATTTTGTTCAATTTCTTAAACTTTACATCATGGTTTGGTTTGAAAGTAAAAATAATCGTTTTATCCGGATCTTTAAGATTAAATATATTTGCATTCATCGGTATTGTGAGATGATCATCCAGAATAATTCGGTAAGGATTTTTACCCGTTACCCGGCGGACATTAAGTGAGGGATTATCCTGCTGGATTGTATTAATACCCACTAAAATGGCGTCGTATTCTGCTCTCATTCGATGTACAATCTTCAGAGCATTTTCATTAGTAATCCACTTTGATTTTCCCTTTGCTGTTGCGATCCGCCCATCAAGTGACTGAGCAATTTTTAAATGAATAAAAGGTCTTCCGATGCAGTGAAAGGTAAAATACTTCTCATTTAAACGGCTGCACTCCTCCTGTAAAATTCCGGTGTCCACCTGGATGTGATGGCTTCTTAACAGTTCTACTCCTTGGCCATTTACATACGGATTCGGATCCAGATTTGCGATAACCACTCTCCGGATTTTTTCTTGTATGATTCGCTGAGAACAGGGCGGTGTTTTTTTATCAGGAATATCCGCGGTACAAGGTTCAAGATTACAGAAGAGGGTTGCCCCCTCTACCGAATTGGAGGCAGTCTCGATAGCCATGATTTCAGCATGTTTTCCGCCATATTTTTTATGGTAGCCCTCTCCGATAATCTGATCCTCTTTTACAATAATGGTTCCTACCATGGGATTAGGAGATGTTTCTCCTTTGCCTTTCTCGGCCAGGGCCAATGCTCTCTTCATATAAAAGGTATCGTCCAAATTCTACTCCTTTGTCCGGCTCCTGAAACAAAAATACCCTGAAGCAATCTTCAGGGCAATAAGCCAAACAATTATTAAAATATGGATCTTCTTCCATCCGGACTGTACCGTCGGCACCGGAATTACACCGGTTCAGGCAATCTTAAATCGAGATTTTTCAATTTTAAGTGTTGCCTCGCGGGCTATACCGCCGGTCAGGAATTCCCTTCGACGAGGGTCACCTTGCCCCGAAGACCGCAAAAAATTTATCTCTTTTCCTAGGATATGTCAAGTATTTTTATATATAGAATACCGATTCAGATTACAACTTCAGGCCGGACAGGCAAAGGATGCAAAAAATTTAATATAACCAACAAGCATAGATGTTTATTTTAATTTTGGATTTTGCCTGCCTGGCCGCAGACAGGGATTTTGGAGCATTTTGTCCTTTCGGATTTGCTTAAGATTTCTTGAAATTTGTGTTAATCTGTGTAATCCGTGGATAATTTTTTTGTTTTATTTGCGATTAAGCGACTTTGCGTGATGAATTATTCAGGTTAATTGAAGTATCTTTAATAGGGAGCCCCAATCTTTCGTTAAATGACTTGCTTAGAAATTGAATTATGATTTATTTTGAGATGATTGAAGCAGGGAAAGGATGGCAGAATGTCTCTGGTTATATATAATAGCTTGACACGTAAAAAAGAAGAGTTTAAACCTTTGCAGCCCGGTCGGGTTCATATCTATGTGTGTGGTCCCACTGTATACGGACATCCCCATGTTGGCCATGCCAAAAGTTATATCAGTTTTGATGTGATTGTCAGATATCTCCGGGCAAAGGGATTTAAAGTAAAGTATGTCCAGAATATCACTGACGTGGGACATTTAACCGACGATGCGGATGAGGGTGAAGATAAAATCATTAAAAAAGCCCGGGAGGAAAAACTCGATCCTATGGAAATTGCCGAGCATTTTGCCTGGAGTTATTTTGATGATATGCAGAATTTGGGAGTTTTACGCGCCAATATTTTCCCTAAAGCAACCGGTCATATTACCGAGCAAATTGAAATGATTCAAAGATTAGTTGACCAGGGATATGCCTACCAGGTCAGCGGAAATGTTTACTATGATGTATCAAAATTCAAAGAATATGGAAAACTCAGTGGCCGAAAAATCGAAGAACTGGAGGCGGGATCCAGGGTAGAAGTGAATCCGGATAAACGACATCCCTCTGATTTTGCTCTGTGGAAGAAAGCCGAAACCGGTCATCTGATGCACTGGCCCAGCCCCTGGGGAGATGGATATCCGGGATGGCATATTGAATGTTCGGCCATGTCGATAAAATATCTGGGTGAAACCCTGGACATTCATGGCGGAGGTCTGGACAATATTTTTCCACACCATGAATGCGAAATTGCACAGTCTGAGGCCGCAACCGGGAAACCATTTGTCAGGTATTGGATGCATAATAATATGGTGACGGTAGATGGAGCGAAAATGAGCAAATCCTTGGGAAACTATATCTCCATTAAAGATGCCTTAATGAAGCACACTGCAGAAACCATTCGACTATTTATTTTGAGTAGTCATTATCGCAGTCGCCTGGATTTCAGTGAGGAGGCTCTGGAAGCCTCAAAATCCGGAACTGAAAAATTACTTTCCACTATTAAAAATCTAAGAAAGCATCGCAAGAATGGTTCGACTATTAAAGATTTTAAAGCACCTTTCGATCCGGCGGATTACGAGAAAAAATTCAGTGAGATGATGGATGATGATTTTAATACACCCCGCGCAATCGCTGTTTTATTCGATTTATCAAAAGAAGCCAATAGTTATATGAATTCAAATTCTGCCCTGCACAATCCTTTTCTGGAAAAACTCGATCAACTGTACCAACACACCGCGGGGGATGTATTGGGTTTGATCCCGGCTGATCTGATGTTGGAAAATTTAAAGGAATCTCAGGGAGAAATTGAAAAAGTTATTCAGGTTGTTATAGATCTGCGGCAAAAACTGCGGGAGATGAAACAATTCGAGTTGGCCGATACGCTACGCAATGGACTTGGAAAGGTGGGCATTACCCTAGTCGATAAACCGGAGGGAACCGGTTTTGAATATCAGGATGATTAGCCGCTCCTGCCAATGTTTATTTTAACTGTCGCATAAATCAGCACACATGTGTCGTTTTTTAAGACAGTCACCGCCATGAGGCATCTCTAATCAATATTATAACTCTTTGTTAATTAGTAGTTTAAGACTCAAACCCTTTCTCTGTTTAAATTCGGCACGAAATTTGTCTTTATATAATTTGTGAAACGGCGCGAATGGGAGCGTTGGGTAAAAATTGGGTGTAAAACCTCAATTTTACTGCGCTCTCATTCTTTTTTATGGGCGATTTTGAAATGAATACTGAACGAATTCTTGAATCATGGGAAAATTCCCCCAAAATCCTGGCTCTTCCTGAGTATCTGCAGGAAATTATCTCTCTAAATTTTAACAAATCTTCAGAACTCATTTTTGCTGATGAGATAGAAAATTATCTCAGGATTAAAATTGAACAATTTAAACCAATTTTATCCATAGCCCCTTTTAATAAAAGGGATGATATGTATGACCAGTCCTACTGGTTCAGGGAAGATCATCTGAGTATTCTGCGTAATCTCGCTTTTGTTTTTTGGTTCCAGGAGGGACGAATCGCTGATTTGAGTGAGGACCGTGAATTTGTCTCCTGGAAGGAGGAAGCCTTTGTCTCCGCACTGTATTCTCTCTACCTAGCGAATTCGTTATTTATGAAGGATGTCCATGACATTTTTATCTTAACATTTTTAAAGGATATTTCGCCACTGATTTTATCGCAGAGTTTTCCAAAAATTCATCAGGAAATGATGAAATTACCCCTTGCCCAAAGGCTGGATCCTCGTGAATGTCAAAAGGTGACAGGAACGAATCCGGGTGTCCTCAGTGCCTGGATATTAAAGCGCTGGGGATTCCCCGAAGAATTTAGTCAACCACTGAGACAGAATCAGGTCTTTGAAGATCCTAACAAAGTTGTAAAAATTATCTATTTCTCCAGGTTTGTTACAGAGTTTACCCTGAATCACGAAGCAAATATTAAGTATAAGGACATTGAAAAACTTTTTAAGGACCTTTTTAATAGAGGAACTCATGAATTACTGGAGCTTTTGGTAGAGGTCATCAGAATATTGCCGAAACAAGCCGCATTTTTCGGATTTCAAAGATTGGCCAATATCACCATTATTGAGATTTTAAAGGAACATATTAATCTTTTCGATAAGGATCTTCTGACATATAATGATCTGCTTAGTGAGACAGTAAAGGCGCACAAGCGCATTCTTACCCAGGACAGAGAAATTCAACTGTTAAAACAACAGTTAGAAAGAAATTTTGTAAAGGACGTCATTACCGGTCTCTATAATCATACCTACTTCCGAGAATTTTTAATTCAGAAATTACGGGAGGCAATTAGATATGAATACCCCTTAACATTGATACTTTTTGATCTTGATAATTTCAATGATTTCAATAAAGAATTTGGTTACGACGTAGGTAATGAACTGCTCTGTCAATTGGCGGAGATTGTACGGTTAAATATCCGGCAGTCGGATATTTTGGCCAGGATAGGGGGTGATGAATTCGCTGTCGTTCTGCCATATACAGGAATTCCCCATTCCCGTTTGGTCGCAGAAAAAATACTCCGTTTGATTGACAATTCTTCTTTCAGCGATCCTAAGAATACTAAAATTCATAAGATGACAGTAAGTTTAGGCTATGCCAGCATACTGCCAGACGGATCACTTACCCAGGATGAAACTCTCATTTCCTTGGTGACCAAAGCGATGAATCAGTCGAAAAAAACCGGGGGAAATACAATCACTCAGGTTGAAGGTTGATTATTTGTATATCATCCAGATTTAATATTATTTTACTGATTATGTTTTTAACTATGCAAAAACTTGGTTAATCTCAATAATTATCGCGCTAGGCGGGACTTCGTAGTTAGCGAAGCAATCTTCAAATTAGATGCTGAGTACAGGACAAGATCATTTTTTTGAATAATCTACAGTAGAAAATTTTTAGGAATTTTTCCGGATTTTCTTTTCCATCCGGTCCAGGTATTCATCAAATGATTTGAAGATTTTGTGCCAGACCCGTACATCCCGTTTTTCAGTGTTAGCTCTTCCCAGCAGCCTGCTGAATCGCAGAGTAAAGTTTTCCCAACTGTCTATGGGCTTGAATCCCACCCGCTGCAGGCTAATACGCATGTGCTTGTAGAGTGCCTGCAATTCCTGATGGCTGGCCAGTTTCCAACTGTAATCTTTTAGATCTCCGTAAGCTGCCTGATAAAGTTCGTAAGTATATAGCATCACGGCCTGAGCCAGATTGAGAGAAGGGTGTCGGGTGTGTGCCGGGATCGTTGTTACAGCATGGCATAAACCCAGTTCTTCATTTGTAAGGCCTGAGGCTTCCCGTCCGAAGACAATCGCAATTTTGTGGTCCAAAGAAATGGGAATTATTTTTTCAGCAAGTTGCCGGGGATTAAAGTAGGGCAGATGGGAGCTTCTTTCCCGCTGGGTTGCGGCTGCCACGAAATGTTTATCGGAAAGCGCTTCATCCAGGGTAGAGTGGACTACTGCTCTCTCGAGAATGTCTTCGGAAGCATGAGCCATCCAGCGAGCATCAGCTGTATCGAATTTGCAGGGATTGACCAGCAGCAGATTCCTGAAACCCATGGTTTTAAGAGCCCTGGCAGAAGCGCCAATGTTTCCGGGCGTTTGCGGTTCGACCAGGATAAAAAAGATGTGATTAGGTTTGATGCGCACGTTTTTTCAGAGTTGATTTTTAAAATTTTAAGAAATATTGGAGTTGCTTTACATCACCCTGGTTTCATCTAAAACTTATCGATAATCTCTACTCTCAGGATTTAAGTGATTTTAGTTGCAGACTGACCTGCTTGATCAGATCTGCAAGCGGAAAATTATTTTGCTCACCGCTTTGCATATTTTTTAAATTGAACTGGTTCTTCTCTATCTCATCAGGGCCTGCAATAATCACCAAAGGAATTGATTTGTCATTGGCAAGACCGAATTGACCCCGCAGTTTGGAAGCACCGCTATAAATCTCGGTATAAATATTCGAGGCTCTTAGTTCTTTGGTAATCTTAATTGAATAATCGAGGGTATTGGAATCAAACACCGTCACCAAAACCTGAATGGGAGTTTTTAATTGATCAGGAAACATTTGCATTTCCTCCATCACGGTGAGGATTCTCTCCAATCCAATACTACACCCGGTTGCCGGATAATCTGTACCCGAGAACATCCCGATGAGGTTATCATAGCGACCTCCCCCGGTGATGCTTCCGATTTTAGGTTCTTTCACCATAGTCTCATATATCGGCCCGGTATAGTAATCCAGGCCTCTGGCCAGAAATAAATCGAATAACAAATATTCTTCCGGTACCTCATATGACGCGAGATATCGAAACAATTCCTTCATTTCGTCTATGCCGGACAGCCCCGTTTCACTTGACTTAAGAATATTTACTGATTCTGCAAGTCTCTTGGTATTTGTACCGGAAATCCTTAAAATTTCGATTATTTTTTTTGATTGTTCTTTTTCTACTCCACCTTTGATTAACTCGGCCTCAACGCCTTCCTGTCCAATCTTATCGAATTTATCGATTGAACGGGCCATGATGCCTTCCTGTTCAGGCGCAATGCCTGATACTTCAGCTATACCTTTCAATATTTTTCGATTATTAATCCTCATAACAAAATTTTTGAATCCAAGTTGCCTGAGAATTTCAAAAATGGTGGTAAGAATTTCTGCATCCGCCAAGATGGAAGCAGTTCCGACCACATCAATATCGCATTGGTAAAACTCCCGAAATCTGCCTTTCTGGGGTTTGTCGGCCCGCCATACCGGTTGTATTTGGTAGCGTTTGAACGGTTTCGGAATCTGAGGATACATTGCAATAACACGTGACAGGGGAACAGTCAGGTCATATCTAAGTCCAACCTCCCGCTTTCCACGGTCGGTGAATCGATAGGTGAGACGGTCTGCTTCTTCTCCATACTTCCCGGATAGGGTTTCCCAGAGTTCCATGGTGGGGGTTTCCAGGGGTTCGAAACCATACTTTTCGAATATTCTCTCAATCAGATGGATGACATATTGGCGTTTCACCATCTGTTCCGGCAGAAAATCTCTGGTTCCCTTATATATGCGGGGTTTAAATTTTTGACTCACCCTTTCCTCCGGACTTTTTCAGATTATTTATTGATGATAGCACCTTCATTGATCCAGGTTCGGATGGCGGTGATTTTACCGGTACTCAGCGGACCCCTCCCTCTAGGCATCCGCGAAATCCCCAAATAATCACTGAGCAGCACCCGGTAGAGACGACTATGATCTGCATCGAAAGCAATGACCACCGGACCGTTATTACTCATAAAAGTGGGGGTCAATGTTTCCAGATCCAATCCATTCTGGGGAGATGTGCTGGTATGGCAACCACTGGTGGCACAGTCCCGCTGAAATATAGGTTGAATATGATCAATGAAACTTAAATTGGAGTCAGGATATATAAACTCCTCTGGTTCAGTGGAATTTTTCTTACATTGCTGGAGCATAAAAACAGTAGAAAAGATGATAAATATAACTAACAGACGGCTTATTTTTGTCGAATGTATTGATAAATGATATTTATAACTCATAAGATTCCCTGACGGTCGCACATGAATGAAAAATTAACTCAAAATTTAAGAAAATGTGTCTTATATTTAAAATAATTCATTAGAATCCATCAACCTATTTGTGGACAGGCATGGTAGACTCTCCGATTCTTAATCATATGCATAAAGTTTTAATTGTAGACGATGAACCGTCATTTCAAAAATTAATGAAAACCCAGCTTGAAGATAAGAACTATGATGTTGTCAATTGTCTGAAGAGTGAGGAGGCGGTTAAATTAATTGAGGAAAATTCTCCTCACCTGGTCTTGATGGACATCATGATGCCCAAAATGGATGGATTTTCTTTGATTAAACGCATAAGGGAACTGGAATTACATTATTTTTTACCAATTGTTGTGGTCACGGCTCGAGACAATGCTCAGGAATTGGCCCACGCCATGGATTTGGGTGCGGATGATTACATCACCAAGCCATTTGAATTTGAAGAACTGCTCGCCAGAATTAAAAATATGTTGCGCATTAAAAAATT
>CBDUVK010000013.1:0-23477 GCA_965370645.1 uncultured bacterium | reverse complement strand
AGGTCACGCCAGTGGTCGGATCCGCCCTCTGGCGGACTCGAAGGCACTAAGAAATGTATTTATGAAGTTTAAATTTTAATCTCATTTTCAATTTTATAAAAAAGTATATTCCGTTTAAATCATTAATTTTTATTACTTGGTGACTTAGTGGTTATGAATAATTCAGGTAAATAAATATGATTATGCCTTTTGCTCAATAAAAACTCGGTTAATCTCAATATTTATCCCGCTAGGCGGGACTTCGTCGTTCATACTTCTCTCCTCGCAATGACATCTTGTCCCTGTCATTGCGATTGTTAGCGCCCGTCAAATACCGGAGTATAAGCTTTGCATGAGATTTTACAAATTAATCAAATTAAGTAATATCCAACAAAAATGTCTTTTTATTTTCTTGATCCATTATTCACCGAGCGACCTATTCAGCCCATAAACCACCGGTTCCCCTCATCCACACCGTAATTATATCCGCTGCACTCTGGATGTCGTTGTCTGATACATCGACTATGAGGGCCGGCAGGGACGATTGTTTCACAAGCGTGCGGAAATGTTGCTGCTCATCAATAAATTTTTGAAGATCTTGATATTGTGAGGGATTCCCTGATACTTGTAGTCTTTTTTCAAGGGCAGCCTGGAACGATTCCGGAGTTCGGGTACAGAGGACTAAACGAAAATTCAAATCTTTTAAACCTCTTTCCAACCAGTTAAAATCATAGGTTTTCCCGTATACAGTTTGCTGATAAAGTTGTGTTGAGAGATGAAATCGATCGATCATCCATGAGTAATACGGTAACAATTCGAACAAATGGAGCCATGTCCGGTAGGTTTCCATCGCCCGCTCTTCCTCTTGTGGCTCAAAATTGATAAGACCCCTTCCCCAGGGGAGGTTAGTAAATGCACACCACTCTGCTGAAATAATCGGAGAATGATAGCGATATTTCCTGGGACCGACCAGGTCAGGATGTTCATTGAGTGCGAAAACAATTTCTGTTTTAAAGGTGAGGCGGGTGCCCTCTAAGATAATTTTAGGACAAAGTTTTTTTTCCAGATTCTGGCTCCTTGATTGCTTCGAAGATATTTTATATTACTTTAACTCACAAAATAAATTTAACCAGGTAAACTTCGATATTTCAGGAGTAAATATTTTTCCATAAATTTAATCGATAGCCAAACAAAACGCGAGGTCTCTCATGAATGTAGAGGTGAAACAGAAAGATATTGCCCAGGGAAAAAAACTAAAACTTATAAAAGGAGACATAACCGAAGAGATGGTAGACGCCATCGTCAATGCTGCAAATTCTCACCTTAAACATGGCGGCGGAGTTGCTGGTGCTATTGTGAGAAAAGGTGGTCAGGTTATACAGGAGGAAAGCGACCGGATTAGCCCGGTTCCTGTGGGAGAGGCAGCAATAACGGGTGCCGGCAGATTGCCAGCCCGCTTCGTTATACATGCCGTGGGTCCGCAATGGGGTGAAGGGAATGAAGACGAAAAACTAAAATGCGCAGTTCAGAACAGTCTCAAAATCGCTGCAAAAAATAATTTACAAAGAATATCCATGCCCGCCATTAGCTCAGGAATTTTCGGATTTCCAAAGTCCAGATGTGCGGAGGTTATTTTACAGGCAATCGATGAATATTCTAAAACTGCACTGAAATCGCCGTTGCAGGAAATTAGAATCTGCCTTTTCGATGATACCAGCCTGCAAGAATTCACAAAAATATTTTAAAATAAATTAAAATACTGAATAAGATACTGGGCGAGAATATTTAAACTGATAAAAGCAATGATGAAAAAAATGCTATACATCAGCCATTTCAACCAGCGCCGTTTCTTACGCAGAGCGGGAGGTTTATCCTTCAGGTGCGGAGGAAATTTCTCCCGGATTTGAGTCATCTCCTGTTCCTCTTCACGGGTAGCCACTCCCTGCAGGGACTCATCAGAAGCTGCATTTATGACTTGATAATCCACCTTTTTAAGTCCATTCAAATAGGCATATAACAGGGCATTCGAGGCGATAACACAGATGGTGCGTGGAATCCCCTTGGATAATTGGAAAATTCGCTGAACTGCATCAGCCTTGAACAAGTCCTGACGTGGATGCCCCGCCTTTGCAAGCCGATGCAATAAGAAATTCTGAGTTTCCGAATAACTAAATGGCTTTAGGTAATATTGAATCTGAATTCGCTGGAATAGCGAAAGCATTTCAGGAGATTTAAGTTTATTCATCATTTCAGGTAAACCGACTAAAACCAGCTGCAGAAGCTGGCGAGTATTGGTTTCAATCTTACTCAGCAGAAGTATTTCATCAAATTGATCCGAATCTAAATCATGGGCATCATCGATAATCAGGGTAAAATTTTCATCATAGAACGACTTTTTTAAAATGTATTCATAAAGAATGTTCAATATATCTGCTTTCGACATCTCTTTGAAATCTAATTCAATCCCAAATTCCAGACATATATGTGATATTAAATTTCCACCGACTATCCTGGGATTAATGATCAGGGCTGAATTATGCTTCGGCTTCTGATTGGCTACCAGGCTTTGAGCCAGGGTACTCTTTCCGGAGCCCACTTCACCAGTCAGCACAATTAATCCCTTTCGCATTTCAACACCAAACTGCAAGCGAGCAAGTGCTTCCTTATGCCCTTCACTTAAAAACAGATATTTAGGATCCGGGGCTAAATTGAAAGGTTCGTCTTTCAGTCCAAAATATTCAATATACATAAATTAGAAGACTCTGTATCATTATGTTCTATATTAAAGTGCGAATTCTCACCTGAGTAGTTATTATAAATAGTCTCTATTGGGACAAAGGAAAATCATGAATAATGAATTTTCAATAACTGAAGACTTTACATTCAAATATAATACATGAGATCTGGGGAAGAAGTAAAAAATTGAGGAGTCGAGGGCTAATTTTATACAGAAATCTTTAAGAGAAAAAACTTTCATATCATCTTCCCTGATTTTCAATTTTCCCACAAAGGTATCCAAGATAAAGTAAGTAATTCTGCCATACCGGTTTTGACTTGTATCACATAAAAAAACAGTGAGAAAATATTTAAATTGATCATCTGAGTTCCAAATTTTAAATATGGTGTCAAACAGAAGGTTAATTTTTCATTGTTTTCTGTAGGGGACTTTCATATATTCGCCACGGTAAATTGCCCCCGTAGCTCAGTGGATAGAGCGATGGCCTCCGGAGCCATGCGCGCAGGTTCGATTCCTGCCGGGGGTACGACATTGAAATAAAAAATTAAAGATGTCTATTTTTTAATTGACTCATATAATTTCATTTATTAAATTTTCCCACTGATTCAGAAAGGAAACTTTTCAGTATGGCGCATCATAAGTCTGCAATTAAACGAATTAAGATTGGTGAGAGAAATCGACTCAGAAATCGGATTCTCTTATCAGAAATGAAGAAACAGATAAAATTAGTGCTAAAGTCTAGCAAAAAGAAGGATGGGCTGGAGAGCTATAATAGTGCAGCCTCAATATTAGACAAAATGGCCAAGAAGGGATTTTTGCATCGCAATACGGCTGCAAACAAAAAAGCTAGATTGATGAGACATGTCAATTCATTGACATAGACAGAATTCCCTCCTCAACCCGAAAGAAACTTCACGCAAACAAACCCTACCTGTGCGTGAGGTTTCTTTTTTTATATTGTCATTTCTGATGTAATTTTATTGGCAATCTCTTTAAATACTTTTGCTGTATCACCCTCAGGATGCTTCACAATAATTGGTTTTCCGGAATCACCTGATTCAGTAATGCTGGCTTCGATTGGTATTTGCCCTAATAAAGGAACATTCAATTCACGGGAAGATCGGGCACCACCCTCACTCCCGAAAATGGCAGTTTTTTTTCCACAATCCGGACAGACAAAATAACTCATGTTTTCAACAATACCCAACACTGGCGTACCCACCTTCTGAAACATTTTGAGACCCCGACGCGCATCCACCAGGGCCACTTCCTGGGGAGTGGTTACAATTATCGCTCCGCTCAAAGGTGTCTTTTGAACCAGTGTCAACTGGGCATCCCCGGTCCCCGGGGGGAGGTCAATCACCAAAATATCCAATTCTCCCCATACCACATCGCGTAGAAATTGCTCAACTGCTTTCATGACTAAAGGTCCGCGCCATATAAGGGGTGCATCATTGTCAACAAGAAACCCCATAGACATTAATTTTATGCCGAATTTATCGATCGGGATTATTTTCTGAGATTCATTAACCAGCGGTCTTTCTTCCACTCCCATCATGATATGAATACTGGGACCATAAATATCACTATCCATTAAACCGGTTTTCAGCCCCTGCTCTGAAAGTGCAATGGCAAGATTTGTACTTACCGTAGATTTACCAACACCCCCTTTACCGGATGCGACCGCTATAATATTCTTTATACCGGGAATTGGCGCGAGACCAGCCCACGGATCTCCTCCAGGTCTGGTGGATTTCTGCTGCTGGTCCAAACCGCTTTCGCTGATAATCACTTCTACCTGTTGGAATTTTTTCTCAATGGCATTACGAATATCGGTGGTAATTTGAGATTTGGTATCTTCATTTTTCGTGGTAAATTTCAATTCAATTTTAACCCGGTTTTCCTCAACATCAATCTGATTGATAACGCCAAATGATATTATATCGCGGGAAAAACCCGGATATTTTACTTTCGATAGTATTTTTTCAACTTCCTGAACGGTCAATTCATCCATAATAGCTCCTGTTGATAACAAGTTTTAATGAAATAATGAAAATAATCTATTTAAAATAATTCACAAACGAGAGTTGAATAAACCCAAAGTTATTTGAAACTTATTATGACCTCCACTCCTTTTGAAAAAATAACATTATGAATTAATATGATACTAAAAAAAGTTCTTTCTTTCTAGAAACCTGCGGAGCACTAATGGTAATTACTTGAACCTATTTCATCATATATATTCTATTTTTGATCCTTACGCAAAAAAAAGGCTAATATTCGAGATCGGTGATGATATAAATATACGCCAAGGCAAATACCCAACCCGTTCGCTACTGCATCCCATAAACTCATGATCCTGCCCGGGACATAATATTGATGAATTTCATCGCTTATGCCATATAACAGACCAAATATAACCGCGAGGATCCAATATTTCTCCTTTACTTTAAGAAAATAGTTCTGACTCGAGAGAGATCGTCCCAGAAAATAGCCAAAAGGTGTGTAAAACATAAAATGGTAGAACTTATCCTGTGGATCAAAACCCAGGTCTGGCGCATTTAGATCCGAAATGGATGAAAGAATAAAAATTCCAATTCCATAGAGAATGACAGGTAGATGGTACCAGAGAAATGTATTTGCTGATGATTTTTTTGTCTCTTTCACTCAAAACTCCTTATATCCAAACGGATAACCCAGCGAAATTTTAAGTTTGTCTCGGAAATATTTCGGTTTACCCAAATTGGAAAATCGAAATGAATCTGATCCAGATCAAAATAATTAATCAGAAAAGGTAGACGGGTAAATGAGAGTGTCAATCCCAGTTCACCAAAATATTTTGAAAAATTCCCCCATTTTCCGGCAGAAGTTGCCCAGGAAGTATAAGTTGACAGGAGAAGATCGGAAAGGTACGGAAGGTAAGTATGGCTTAAATTCATTGGATTTCCAAGAGTCGTCGAAAAATAACCGGACAAAAAATAATCACCACCAGGCTCCCATTGATTGGCCAGTGAACGAAGTTCTCCGCCACCTTCATTAAATACATTCCCATCTTTCCACCACTGCTGAGGTATAATCCCCTTGGCCCTAAGATAGGGATTTTGTAAAAAATCATAGCTGTTTCCCCCGCCATATCTGAATACTTTTTGAAGGGGTACACTCCCGGTAAATCCACCGGTATTTAGATTGATAGTCATCTTCTGGTTAAATAGAAGAAGAATTCTGCTCGAACCTCCAACCTCCCATTTCACGTAGGGGTAGTCGCTCCCCAGAAATGGCGATTCGGCATGAAAGTATGCTTCAGCACCCAGAGGGAAATAGCCATGTGTCCAGTATCCTTTGCGAACCTGCAGTTCCAGGTAACTAATTTTTCCTGTGTTGACCGGATAAGGAAAGTACGCATCATTATAATAATTACGCCACTGCCAGCCAATTGTGAATTGGGAAAATTTAGATTGATAATCCGATCCCCACTGCAACCAGATTCCGGTTCCGCTTACCCCCGTCATATAGTAGAGATTACTTACAAAATGCAAGTCGTTATGCAAAGTATAGAGTGGATGTTCAAACCAGAAATCAATTTCAGGCCGGAAGGACTGCAATCCCAATAAGAATTGAAAACGATGTTGGTAATCAGAATAAAGATGATTTCCACGAGTTCGCAAGCCGATTTGAATTCCGTCAATTTGATTATAAAAGAGGAAAGGCAAGACTGTCGCGGTATATCCATCTGTATGGGGATATAAATACTGACGATTAAGGCCATATAAATAGAGCTTCGGAAATCGGCCGGAAGTATTATTAAAGGGATTTACATCGAGCAATTCTCCATCCGGATCAATCTGAATTTTTTTTACTTTGGCAGGGAAATCCAAATGAACATTCTTTTCACTCTTTGTATATTCCCAGGCGGATATTTTTTGCCCTTCATTTTTTTGGATGGATCTCCCGGTAGCAACCGGAATTCTATAATCATACTGAGATCCATCTGATAAATAGACCCGGAAATCCAGTGGCATTAGAATCGGCTCATTTCGTTTAAATTGAAGAACAGCCTGATACCTTCTTTCATCTCTTTCCCCGATCCATTTCCCTTTAAAACCCATAACGGAATAATCACAATGCCAGGTGGTATTGAGCCACTGATCGAAAAACCACTCCAGATCTCTACCACAACTCGCTTCCAGACTATGGAACAAATCTGCCGGATAGGGATGTTTAAATTTCCACCGCTGATAATAGTCTCTGATAGCTCCCCAGAACAGGCTATCCCCCATAACCAGCTGAAGCTGGGATATGACCAATCCCATTTTCTGATAATAGGGAATAAAGGGATCATACAGGAACCTGTCAAAATGAAGGTTAATCGGTTCTTCCCGACCTGATCTGATATATCGTAAATATACTAACAAGTCTGAGCGGCTCATATCGTACCAGTACCCAAAATGCTTACCCCAGAAACCAGGCGGAGAAGTTTGATAAGTCATTTCAAATATATTCAATCTATCCATGGCAAAATTCTCGAAAAACGTTGTAAAGCCTTCATCCATCCAGCCGTAACTTGTTTGATTGTTCGCTATAATTCCATAAAACCATTGGTGGGCAATTTCATGAATAATGGTGGCACTTAAACTGGAAGCATCATATATCATATCATTAATGATAACCAACTGGGGATATTCTATCCCTCCGGCGGTGATATAGCCATCTACTATTGTTAAAGTGTTATAGGGATATGGTCCGATCTTATCCTGAAATAATCGTAAAGCATCGGCAGCGATTTCGAGCTGGGAAGACCAATCATCGATCCGATAAGGAAGGATGAGGAAAATCAACTTAATACCATCAACTTCTGCTTCCCGATAAATAAAAGCCGGATCGGCTGTCCAGGCGAAATCATGAACATTTTTTGCCTGATATCGGTAGGTTACCCAATCTCCATGCTGATTATAATCATATATATTTTTTCGCTTTTCATATTCAATGGAATCAGGTAAGGCCTCCTGATTTAATAATTCCCCGCTAGCGCCGACTATAAATCCCTCCGGTACGGTTATCTCCACTATATAATCAGCCCACTCCTGATAAAACTCAGCATCATAATGCTGATCAGCATGCCAGCCGTAGACATCATAAACCGCAGGTACTGGGTACCAGTTTCCAACATCATAGTGGTCACCATAATATCCTAAGCGATCTGCCGCTTCGGGAAGAAGGGCATTAAACCGGATATTTATCTCCACAGAATCCGCAGGAGCCAACAATTCAGGCAGCTCTACCCGCATAACAGTTCTCTCGATATGGTAACTTATTTCATTTTCATCTGGAGTTTTAATGGTGATAATTTCCTGATAACCATATTTTCTCGAAGAGGTAGGCTCTTCATTAAATTTATTCAGATAGAGGTGAAAATAGAGAAAGGTCAGAGTGTCAGGGGAATTATTGAAATAGATCAATTTTTGGGTGGCTTCAAGACGATTTAAATCATTATTTAATTTAACTTTAATGTGATAGTCAACCCTCTGCTGAAAATATTCAGAGCCTTGCGAGGGAGTAGGAATAAAAAAAGAAAAGAGTGAGAAGGTAAGAATAATCCACATCACAATGGATAACAAATTTCCCTGGTTCGAGTTTTCATTAACAGCTACACAGATATTGTCCAAGTTTCAGTCCGTTTGGTACTTTTCCAAATTTTAATCTTTTTTGCGGGATTTTGCTGAAAGGCTCTCAGCATGTTTGATGATATTTTTTCCAAATTTATCCTGAATTTGATCCATTACTTTTTCCATTTTCAACTTTTTTTCATCCGCAATATCCCATATACTCAGTTGGGATCCACTTTCATTTTCTAAATGTGATACACCTACGCCTACCAAACGAACAAATGACTCCAGCGGTAAAAATTCTTCCAGAAGTGCCTCAACTGTACTAAAAATGTCCTCCGTCAAGTGGGTGGATTTTTTTAGAGTATGGCTGCGTGTATTCGTCTTAAAATCTGCAAATCGAATTTTTAGATGGATAGTATGTCCCCTAATTTTACTTCTTCTGAGTCTTCCCCCCACTTTTTCTGCCAGGCCAAAAATTGTTTTTAGAATAATTTCTGAATCTATGATATCTTCATTAAAGGTCATCTCATTGCTGACAGATTTAACACTTTCAAATGGAGTCACATCTCTCTCATCCTCGCCCCGGGCCATATGGTAAATATGATCTCCCATTTTCCCGAATTTTTTCTCGAGAATTTCACGAGGATAGCTGCGAAGTTGAGCGACCGTCTTTACTCCCATTTTTAATAATAATTGGTAAGTTTGTTTTCCGATTCCCCACAATTTAGTGACTGGAAGGGGATCTAGAAAATCCTGAATCTGGCCCGGTTCGATGATGGTGAGACCGTCGGGTTTGTTAAAATCCGAACCAATCTTTGCAACACTTTTGCAGGGAGCAATACCGACCGAAGCAGTTAACTGAATCTGTTTTTTAATCTCTGACCTTATCTTCTTGCCCATTTTTTCAGCATTGCCAAAAAGCGAGAAACTGCCACTCATGTCGAGAAATGCTTCGTCAATACTAAGACCTTCTACCAGTGGAGAAAATTGATGCAATACTTTGAAGAATTTCTGGGAATATTCCCTGTAGATATTACCATGAGGTACCACATATATTCCCTGTGGACATAACCGGTAAGCCTGGGAAATAGGCATAGCTGAATGGACACCATACTTCCTGGCTTCATATGAAGCAGCCGATACTACTCCCCTTCCCCGACCTCCCTGGGGATCCGCACCGACAATTACCGGTTTGTTGCGCCATTCCGGATGTAACAATTGCTCAACTGATGCAAAAAATGCATCCAGATCCACATGAACAATAATCTTTGTCCAGGAATTTTGCATCAACGGAAACCGAAAATCGCTATTAAGAAAACCGTAAAAATAATTCCCAGGTATAAATTATTACGTTTCTTCTTCTCTTTTTCAAGATCACTGATATTCTTTCCCAGCGTTAATTCACGGTAATCCCCAACCGCCAGATCAAAGGAGCCCTTCAGACGTACCCGATTTGCTTTATTCATCCTCCCGACTAAAGGGATCAACAGACTCAACTGTAGACTCCCCGACACAATCTCTCCCTCACCATCCCGTTCGAACAAAATTCTTCCATGAATATCTTCGCTGACTGACATCTCCGATCTTAAAATTCCATTATAGGTGATATAGACTTTTTCTCTATCTCCTTTCCATTCCACAGAATTTGGTACCGTATCCCCCAGCACCACGAACATATCAAAAAAGGTGGGATTTTGATCATCAATTTTTCCAATAATGATACGTAGGACACTTTGATCGCCACTGTCCAATTGTGGGTAGAGCATAATTTTGGAGTTTTCCGGACTCTGAATCAGGATTGTCGAATCGTAGTCCACATCAACATTATGATACAATAGAGCCATCTGGACATCCAGCGTGAGGGAATCCGTCTCATCAATTCGTATTGAAATTTCACCAAATTCCTTGGTTTTAGCTACCGCATCCATCGCTAAAAATAAATGTATAAAAATAAGGGCCAAAAATGTTGAGAGTATCAATTTCATCTAGACCTCTTTAGAACAACTCATCTTTATTTATTCATATTCAAATATTCTAATTTTTCGAGTAATTTCTCAACCTGAATATCTCTAAAATAAATATTTGATATATACTTCTGTAAATAACTATAAGCTTCTGCGGATCTGTTCTGACTGTCTGCAATGATACCCAGGTACTTGTAACATTCCCAGCAAGCCTCATCCTCTTTAACCGCCTTTTTCAACAACAATTCAGCCTCAATTGTATCCCCCCTGGTCAAATAAAACTTACTGACCTCTGAGAGAACCAGGCTATTTTTATCGTCAATTTTCAGTGCCAGATTATACTGTTCAATGGCGGTCTCGGTTTTATTCATATATAAAAAATATCTGGCTCGATAGATATAAATTTCAGAATCTTCAGGTGTAATTCGAAGAGCCTGGTTCAGATGCGATATCCCCTTCTCCGGTGAATTTGACTTAATAGAAGCGATCCCAAGATATTTTTGAGCTTGGAAGTTCCGGGGATTCATCTGTACATATTGATCAAGATACTTAATTGCCTCTCTATAGTTCCCCTGAATGAAATAGGTTAGGCCCCTGATTCGCAATGCCTCGTCAGAAACACCCCCATTTTTCTCAAAATAATTTAACCTCTCCAGGGCCAGAAGTGGTTTTTCATCAGCCAGATAGGCATCAGCCAACAACAGTTCGTATTGTAAAGAATCCGGCTGATAATCTGTTAAATATCGCAACATTTGAGCGGCTTTAGCAGGCTGCTCATATTCTGCATATAGAACAGCCAATTTTTCCCAGCAATCAGGAAAATGGGATTTATATTTTAAAGCGGCCTCATACTCGGAGATGGCAGAATATTTTTCTCCCTTTAGTTCATATATCTGTCCTTTGGCAAAATAGAATTGGGAAACCTCAGGCTTTAAGAGAATGGCTGTATCTAGTAAAGCCAAAGCTTTCTGATAATTCTGATTTTCTACAGCACTAAAGGACATCTTGTAATATTGAAAAGCCGGCATCTCCGGTTTGCCGGTTGGTGGTTCAGTTTTCTTTGAACCACAGGAGAGAACAAGAATAGCAGAAAGGACGCAATAAAGGCTATAATAAGTCAATTTGCAGATATTCATATCGAATTCATTAAATATTTATAGATTTCATAACCTATGTATCCAAGCCAGATACCCAGTATGGTCGCGCTTATACTTAAAAAGGTAAAAAAGATACTAAATGGAAATGGAGAACAAATTAATATTCCTATGAGAAAGATTGCCAACAGGATCGCGATGAATCCCCCCATTTTCCACCAATTTTTTAACTCATCTATCAATAAAGATAGGATAAAACCCGCAGGCAAAAAAGCAAAAACTTCTTTCGTAAAATGTATCAAAAGGTTTAACCTTTTCAATTTTAAAACAGAAAAGTTATTTTCAATTCCAGGTTGAAAAAGTACTTCAAATTTGTTTAGTGACGTAAACAGCGGCCTAGTAAATGAAAAATAATAAAAGATGAAAAAAACATATATTAGCGCGAGGAATTGGAAAAAAACAGCATGTGCCTGCAGATACTCCGCGTGGCTTATGGTCTGCGGATCCTGATCTCTGAAACGTCTCATCTTTTGGATATAAAAAAACAGTAAACCCGACAGGACACCAATTTCCGCCGCAATAATATCAGTTAGGGCATGATTCCGAATTGGAATAAGAAGCTGAAAAAGTTCCAGTAAAAATGGTAATCCTAAAAGAGCAAGAATCAGCAGATAAATTTTGCGGGAATTAAAAAAATCAACAAAGTATCGGAATATCCCCATTAATAATAAATACGAAAATGATCCAAAGATAATGATATTGGAAGGTAGATAGACTACAAAAGTATGAAAATGAACCGGACTTCTAAGTAAAATAAGATAACTCTCTTTAATTGAAATAAGAGCAGGTTGGAAGGTGAAAGGGATGGAATAACTGATAAAAATAAATATAAGGAAAATGCCAGAGATTGACATCTCAGGTTTTCGGACAAATAAATAATAAAGAAGGTGTTTTATCTCCGCATGGAATTTCAGATAGATAGCCAGCATGAGAAACGCACCCAATAAGTTGCCCAGGGTATTCGTCAGAAGATCAGTGACGGAGGTATGTCTATCGAAGGTGAAAAGTTGCAGAAATTCCACGATCAGACTCACACTAAATCCGGTAATGAAAATTTGGAACCAGTCCATAAGGGAGAAATTCCGATAATATTTCAGGATTTTTCGAAGCGAAAGCAGGATTCCCAGAGGCATAAAAAACAACACATTCGCCACCACATCAGACCGGGCAATTAACCCCTGATTCCTCTTTAAAGGAACCCAGTCAATGCGGGACAAACGCTGACTAAATATTTCAAATCCGGTTATAAAATTGAAAGGTACAATGGTACTATAAACCACAAAGAAAATGTAGGAGATAATTAACAGATTGAGCCAATGTTCTCTTAACAAGCGATAATACTTTTCCATGGATTCAGATTCCGGTATCTGACGATTTAATAAACTCATTGATAAGATTGGTTTCCATCTCACGATTTTGATAATTTTCAGGAAAGGGTCCCTGATATTTTTCAAAAAAATATTCAACAACCTCAGGAATCCATTCTTCAAAGGGTGTTGAGTGAAAATCCAATTCACTCTCTGCCCGGCTGGGATCCAGATAAGAGACCCATCTCCCACTGAAGGGGGAAATATCTTCCGATATTTTATTTCCACCCCAGTCTGATATGGGTATTTCTATAGTCTGAACCGGCACATTCATGAGGGTTCCAACCATTTTTAAAAACTCGGATAAATTGAGGACCTCCTTCTGGGCCAGGTTGAAAGCCTCTCCGCGAATCGTGGGATCAGATAGAATCTTAAGAATTGCCTGAACCACATCATGCACATAGATATGGCGGATAATGCTGTCACCTCCATGGGGTATAATCAACGGATTTCCATCCCGAATACGCATAAGATAGGAATAGAGTCGAAGGGTATAGTCTTTTGGACCATGAATGATGGGACAGCGCAAACTTACCGCCGGAAATTTCCGGAAGGAATACTGCTCCCGTAAAAATATTTCAATTTGCCTCTTTTTAATACCATACTCATAGGCCGGCTCTTCACCGGGCGGACAAGGTATGAGATCCTGGAAAAAGTCTTCTTCCCGGGCGGGCAGATTTTTATTTTCAGTCACCAGATACACCTGACCGGTACTGATAAAAATATATTGTCCGATATGATCCCGAAACGTTCGTTCGCACACCTCTGCATCCTCCGGATCATAGGCGATAAGATCGATGACCGCATCAAATTTTCTCCTGTGAAACAGATCGTGGAATCGTTGATATTCTTTCCGATCCCCGGTTACTCTTTCTACCGAATCAGCAAAATCATCCACAGTTTGACCTCTGTTAAACAGGGTGACCCGAATATCGTTATTGAGAAGGGTGTGGGTGAGGTGATACCCTAAAAATTTCGATCCGCCGATGAGTAAGATGTTCATTTTCCCATTCTCCCGGGTAATGAGACTAGAACCTTAATATAACTACCGTTTAAAACCATACTTGTTTCACTCATGATAATAATTATCCAGAATCTCTAAAACCCGGGATAAGGTTAACTCGGTTGAGAACGGAAAATCAATTTCCTTCAAATTTGACAGATCATGCAATTTTTTTTCAAAATCAGGATCATTCTGGTGAACCCACCTGAACCACCCTAACTTCTCAAGTCTCTTGGCCAGATAAATCTGTTCGGTTTGTCCCGGGGTCGGGACAAACAGCGCTTTTTTTCTCAATTCCAGCAGTTCCATAATGGTGCTGTATCCGGAACGGGAAACCACAATTTTACTGCGATTATATAGATTTTCCATTTCCTTCCTGGAAGGATGGTGATAGATAACCAGGTCCGGTGAGGGTGTTTCCACCTGCTTAGATTCAGGTTTCCCAAGAGCCATCACTTTTTTGCCGGGAATTCGAGGCAGCTTTTTTCGAATAATCTGTTCGAAAACTGTACGCTGTGGTTCAGGACCCGAAATGGAAAATAATATATCAATATCCTCCTGAACTTTCTCTTTGCTCAAACTGGAGAGGATTCCGCAGAAATGATAGCGTGAAGAAGGGGAAATTCTCGACATTCTCCCACTGAGGACACCTTCTCCCCCACTGAATTCGTCCGGGATGAGAATGTGGGTAAATTTTTTATGGAAGAAGCGGTTAAACCAGAAGCCAATGAATTCAAAAGCCTGCAATCCGGGAGGTGCGATAAAGCGCAATTGATGTGATATAAAGATTGACGGAATTTCGGGTGCGTGACATCCATAACGATGGTCGCTTATAATCAAATCAAAATTCTTTTCCTGAAGCAATTGCTGAACAATCCTCTTTTCCTGAATTACCGATCGGAAAAAAGAAGGAAGTTTCTTTAAAATTCCGCCAAGCGTAACCCCTTTTTGGCTATAATCAAGGCGATAATCAGGTAGTTCCACAAATTTCGCAGATGGAATTTCCTGCTGTAAAAAGGTAAAAGATCTGCCGGAACTCCCGATGGTGATTCTAAATTTTTTTTGAATTAGGTCTTTAATGATAGGAAGAGAGCGGGTGGCATGTCCCAACCCCATATTGAGAACTGCAAAAAATATAGAGGGATTTTTACTCACTGTCATTTTACCTGCAAAACCAATAAATAACTAGTTAATCAAGGAACTTAATACCAAAACCAGCTAAAATTTCAGGTAAAATTTAAATAAATATCCCGTTTATATATAATGAAACTTCCGAAAACCTGTTAAAAAAATAAAAAAAAAGAAATGAATAATCTTTAATTTATCAAATCAACAGATTCTGATCCCGTCAAACAGGATGTTGCACAAAGTTAAATAAATCGGCTAAAGCCCAAAATGTTGTGGCGGATTTCTTTTCCCCGAGCTGAAGAGGCTATTGATCATTGTTATTTTAGAAAGATCCAGGTCAATAGCCCCGATTTTTTCCGGAAGAAATCCTTCTGGGATAAATCGGGGATTAAAAAGTCCTAATCCCATTATTTGGCACCTTAGTACCCACCTTAGAAACTGCATCAGCCTGAAAGCCAGGATTATGGTGGAAGCCATAAGTTCAGTAGAATGACACGGAATACCATTTCAAAAACTACTACAACATTTTATTAAAATACCCGAACATAAAATCTTTTTATTGAAGAATACTCTTATCAGGCAAGCAAAAAAAAACCGGGTGATACCCGGTTTTTCATGAAATGATTCAATTGTAGTTTTGATATTCTTCTGATCTATTCGTCGCTTTTCTTTTTGGTTTTACTCTTTGCTTTGGTCTCTTTTTTGGTTTCTTTTTTTACCTTTTTTTCAGAAGAATCTTCTTTCTTGGTGGTGGTTTTCTTAGCTGATGCAGTCGTTTTCGTTTTTTTCTTCGTTACAGCTGCTTTTTTCGGCTTCGGCTCTTTTTCTTCCTCTTTCGGCTCGGTCTTTTCAGGAACCTCAGCCTCCGGAATTTCCAGCTCTGTTTTCGTTTCTTCGACTGCCTCTGCTTTCACCTCAACCGGGGCTTTCTCTTCCTCAACCACTATCTCTTCAGCTTTTGAATCTTTGGGCACATCAGCTACGGCAACCTTTCCCTCTGCAACTGGCTCTTCTACCTTTTCATCCTTGGGTGCTTCAGCTACGGCAACCTTTCCCTCTGCAACTGGCTCCTCCGCCTTTTTATCCTTGGGTGCTTCAACCTCAGTATCTTTTTCCTCCGCTGCCTTTTTTGATTTGGGTTTTTTAGCGGGTCGCCCACGACCTTTCTCTTCATCGGGAAGCCCTGCAAGTACTTCGGGAACATCCCTCACTAATTCACCCATGGTGGTTGGTATAAAATTATGGGCAGCGTTGTAGACATCTATTTCCTCTTTCTCTTTTCCCTTAAGATATTCAGAAACTGACAGGACGATCCGTTTACTATCCTTGTCAAATTCAATCACCTTCAGTGGCAATTCATCACCAACTTTGAAATGGTCAGACGCTCTCTTCAAGCCTGATCTGCCCAGGTGATTTAAGGGAACGAACGAGTCCACCCCAAGGGGTAAGGTTACAATCACACCTTTATCGATTAAGCGTGAAATTGTACCGGTTGCTTCAATTCCCACATTGTAAGTTTCTTCAAACGTATCCCAGGGATTGGTCTCCACCTGTTTGTGTCCCAGAGCAATGCGGCGTTCATCTTTGTTGATATCCAAAACCACTACATCTATTTCCTGATTTTTCTTTACCACTTCACTGGGATGACGAACTTTTTTGGTCCAGCTCAAATCAGATATATGGACTAAACCATCAACACCTTCTTCTAATTCAACAAAGGCGCCAAATGGCGTCAAATTTCTGACCACACCGTTATGTTTTGAGTCAACGGGAAATTTTTCTTCAATTTTTTCCCAGGGATCTGGGGTAAGTTGCTTCAAACCGAGGGAGATTTTACGGTCATCCGCTGCAATGCTCAATACTACCGCTTCAATTTTATCACCTTCTTTTAGTAATTGAGCAGGATTCTTAATGTGCTGAGACCAGCTCATCTCGGACACATGAATGAGACCTTCAATTCCTTTTTCCAATTCAATAAATGCACCATAATCCGCCAGGCTCACCACATTTCCTTTTATCTTGCTGCCAATCGGGAATCTTTCTTCTACTTTCTCCCATGGATGGGGTTGTAATTGTTTCAGACCCAGAGAAATTCGTGACTTATTTTCATCAAAATCCAGGATCATCACATCCAGTTCTTCATCAAGCTTTACCACTTCGGAGGGATGATTTACCCTACCCCAGGAGAGATCGGTAATATGGAGCAGACCATCTACCCCACCCAAGTCGATAAAAACACCAAAATCGGTTATATTCTTAACCATCCCACGTCGTACCTGACCCTTTTCCAGGGTACTGAGAATTTCTCCTCTCTTGCTTTCCAGAGTTTTCTCAATAATAACCCTTCTGGAAACTACAATATTTTTTCTAAGCTCGTTAACTTTTACAATTTTCAGATCCAAATCCTGCCCGACAAACGCATCAAAATCACGAATCGGTTTTACATCAACCTGAGAACCAGGCAAAAAGGCATCAACGCCGCCCAGATCGACTACGAATCCACCTTTAATTCTGCGCACAATTCGTCCCGTAATTATTTCATCGTTTTCATGTTTACTGATTAAGTTTTCCCAGGTACGGATAAAGTATACCTTCCGTCTGGATAGAAGTACATTTCCTTCAACATCCTCAGGATTATCAAGGAAAACTTCAATTTCATCACCGACCTTGATAGTATCCAGTTCAATGAATTCCTCTTTTGGAATCATTCCTTCTGATTTAAAGCCCACATCCACCACAACATCCTGATTGGTTATGTTAACCACGATTCCCTTGATAATATCACCTTCGCGAACCTGCTCAAAACTCATCTCATAGAGCTTTAATAATTTGGGATCGACTTCCAGAGTTTCATCCGTGAGTATATCCGGAGCATCTTCAGGTTTAAAAACCTGACCGGGTTTAAATTTATCATATTCCTGCTGCTCCGAAGTTTCAACCTCTTTCTGTGCGACCTGTTCATCCTGAGTTTGTTTTTTTGAATCATCCAACATTAATTAGTTCCTCCTTTTCAAAAGATTTCCCCGCAGGGATCAAGCAAACGCCAAATTTAAGTGGTGTGTATTTATAATCAAAATGATTTTTAATTAATTCACCATTATATTTCCTGGATAATAGGCCCGGTTCTCAATTGGATACTCGGCTTAGTTTTAAGTATCGCACATAATTCTTAGTTGCATAGCTCGAAATTATTAAAGATATTTTGAAGACAATTAATTCGACTACCAAACAGATGAAAAAAACAGAGGCATCGGCCAAAGCTCATTCTAACATCGCTTTAATCAAATACTGGGGAAAAAGGGGGGAAGAGCTAAATTTACCTGCGGTGGGATCCATCTCCATTACACTCCATGAATTATTTACTATATCATCTTTAGAATTTGATGAAAATCTTAAAACAGATGTTGTCGAAATCAATGGAAAAAAGGCAAGCCGGCAGGAGACCGAACGGGTGAGTCGATTTCTCGACCATTTTCGAAAACTGGCCAAGATTGCTTCACGATCGAGGGTTTTTAGCAAAAACAATTTCCCTACCGGGGCAGGTTTAGCTTCGTCTGCCTCCGCTTTTGCCAGTTTGGCTCTGGCAGCAAACCGGGCCACCGGATTAAATCTGTCGAAAACTCAACTGTCCGAATTCGCCAGAATCGGATCCGGATCTGCGGCACGTTCCATCTATGGGGGATTTGTGGAAATGAAAGCCGGAAAAAGGCAAGATGGCAGCGATACCTTCGCAGTCCAGCTGGCAAAACAAGATTATTGGGATCTGCATGTTCTGATAGCTGTCACTTCTGAGGAAAAGAAAGAAATCGCATCCACCACCGGAATGCGACATACTGCAAAAACCTCCCCCTATTATGATGCTTGGACTGCAACCAATAAGCCGGATCTGGACGAGATGCGACAGGCTATTCTGCAAAGGGATTTTCACAAACTTGGCGAGTTATCAGAATTTAGTTGTTTAAAAATGCATTCGCTTATGCTCAGTGCAAATCCCGGACTTATTTATTGGAACGGTGCCACTCTTGACTGTATACATGCCATCAGAAGTTTAAGGAAAGAAAATATTCCAGTCTACTTTACCATTGATGCTGGTCCGCAGGTAAAAGCGCTCTGTTGGAAAAATGATATCCCAAAAATTCAAGCAGAATTAGAAGGAATAAATGGTGTCAAAAGAGTCATTTCCTCTGGTCTAGGTCCGGATGCCTCTATCCAGGAGAGTTCTTTTTGAACATTCAAGTTACGACACCGGGAAAACTCATCCTGATAGGAGAATATGCAGTATTAGAGGGCGCACCTGCCCTGGTTATGGCTGTGAATCGCCATGCAAGAGCCGCTTTCATTCGGAGATCAGGACCTGATTTTACTCTCCAATCCCCTAGCTTCCAAATGGCTGATATTCGTTTCCAAATTTCGCCTGAGGGGAAGGTGGTCTTCACAACCGAAACTGACACCGAAAATGTGGAGAAGCTGAATTTTTTTTTAAAGACCTTCGAATATCTGCTTCAAAAGGAGAAACTCAACGGCAACCTTCCCCCTCTGGAAATTGTCCTCGACACTCGGGAATTTTATTTACCGGAAAAAAATCAAAAATTAGGACTGGGATCCAGTGCCGCCCTCACTGTAGCACTGGTTCAGGGATTGTTGGCGCAGTTGAATCCGAACGATAGTAGAATTACAGATCCTTTAAAATTATTCAAATTAGCTGAAGATATTCATTATAGAGCTCAGGGTAAGAAGGGAAGCGGGATTGACATTGCTGCAAGTTGCTTTGGAGGTATTATCTATTTCCAAAAAAAATCCAGCCAGGACATACCATCCTTTAAAATAAGCTCGGTTGATTTGCCGGAAAATTTAATAATTCTGCCTGTCTGGACAGGCACTTCAGCATCAACAATAGAGTTAGTCAGCAAAGTAGATGACTTTCAAAAAAATAACCCGAACATGTACAATAAAATTATGCAGAACCTCACAGACATCTCTCATCTCGCTTGCCAGACATTTTCAAACAAAGAGACTCAATCATATCTGGATTGCTGTCATGAATATTATCAGCTGCTCAAAGAATTAGGAGAAATCAGCCAGGCGAATATCATATCCGATATTCACCAGGAACTCCAGGCCATTGCAGATGTCTCAGGTGCAATTTATAAGCCATCTGGTGCAGGCGGAGGGGATATCGGATTGGTATTAACGGATTCCCAGGAAATCGAACAGAGGGTTTCGGATAATCTTTTGCGTTCAGGATTCGAAATCCTTAATTTAAGCCCATCACCGAGTGGTTCTGAGGTAGAATTCACTGATTTCTCCAAAAGAGGAGTTTAAAATTGGAAAAATCTCGTATACCCAAATTCTATAAATACTCAATTCCGGAACGTCTGAGAATCCTGTTGGAAAAAAAATTACTGGATGATGATGACTACTATCAATTATTGAATAACAACAATATGATAGACGGTAGTGACGCAGATAAAATGATCGAAAATGTGATCGGAATTTTTGGATTACCGATCGGGCTGGGGTTGAATTTTATGGTCAATAAAAAGGAATATGTTGTCCCGATGGTAGTTGAGGAGCCCTCCATTGTAGCGGCCGTGAGTTCCTCCGCAAAACTCGTTCGTGAGGCTGGCGGATTTCAAAGTGTCAATACCGATCCAATCCTCATTGGCCAAATCCAGATTGTCGATGTTGAAAATCCGGTGCGCGCAAAAAATGTCATATTGCAGAATAAAGAGGAGATTATCAATCTTGCCAACAGTTTGCATCCGCGTATGCAGGCACGAGGTGGAGGAGTACAGGATGTTGAGGTAAGAATTCTCACCCGGACATCGCAGGAAAAGGATATGGTAATAGTTCATCTCCTGGTGGACACCCGCAATGCTATGGGAGCAAATCTGGTAAACAGTATGTGCGAGGGAGTGGCTTCCCTGTTAGAGAAAATCTCCGGTGGTCAAGTATTCCTGAGGATATTGTCTAACTTGACCGACAGATCCATTATTCGATCTCACTGCATCATTCCGGTTGATTTTTTAAAGGGGAAAGGTTTTGAAGGGGAACAAGTGAGGGACGGTATTATTTTGGCAAACGAATTTGCCAGTATAGATCCATATCGCGCCGCCACGCATAATAAGGGAATTATGAATGGAATTGATCCGATCGCTATTGCGACCGGAAATGATTGGCGGGCCATAGAAGCTGCGGTGCATGCTTATGCTGCCCGTGGTGGGGCTTACACCGCCCTGACTCATTATTATAAAAATGATGAAGGGGAACTGGTTGCGAGTATTGAAATCCCGCTAAAAGTGGGAACAGTGGGCGGTCCTCTGGAATCAAACCGTAGCGCAAAAATTATGCATCGGCTTATGGGGATTGAATCTGCGACTGAATTAGCGCAGGTCATGGGTGCAGTCGGCCTGGCACAAAATCTGGCAGCCTTGCGGGCGCTGGTAACCGAGGGTATCCAACGCGGCCATATGACACTTCATGCGCGAAGTGTGGTCAGCGCTGCAGGTGCTACGGCGGATATATTCGAAACTGTGGTAGAAAAACTTATAAATGATGGAGAAATCAAAGTTTGGAAGGCTCAACAAATAGTAGAGAGTCTCCGGGCGAGCAAAAAAGTGGAAGAGCTCGAGCAGGAGGTAATTGAATACATCCCGGAGATGGCTACGGCCCATGGTAAGGTTATCCTCCTGGGAGAACATGCGGTTGTATATAGCAGCCATGCCATTGCGGCTCCAATCCCTCTGGCAATTCAGGCCAAAATACACCCTGGTGAAGATGGTGTTGATCTGTTGATTCCCCGCTGGGGTGTGGAGGAAAGAATCCAGAAAGGTGTAGATCATAAATATTCAATCTACGAATCTCTGGATCTTATTTTAAGCCGGCTGGATCTTGATAAAGAAGACATGAAAATCGAAATATTCCCTCATATTCCACGTGCTGCAGGATTAGGGGGATCGGCAGCCCTGGCAGTGGCAATCATCCGTGCCCTGGCCCAATACTATAAATTATCTCTTACCAACGAAGAAATATCCAAATTGGCTTATGAATCAGAACTTATTGCTCATGGATCAGCATCGGGCATAGATAACACGCTTGCGACCTACGGGAAATTCAGTCTATTCAAAAAAGGTGATCCCCCGGAGATGAAGGAGATTAAAGTAAGACAACCCATTCCAATCGTTATAGGGCTCACAGGAGTAGAAAGCCTGACAGCAAAAATGGTTGCCAAAGTTCGTCAGGGGCGGGAGCAAAACCAAAATCTTTATGATCAAATATTCGACGAAATTAATAATCTAACACTAAAATCGGCGAAAGCGATTGAGGGAAATGATCAGGAAAAATTAGGTGAATACATGAACCTCAATCAGGGACTACTCAATGCGTTGCAAGTTTCCAGTCCGGAATTGGAAGAAATAATAGCTATCGCCCGAAAAAATGGTGCAATCGGGGCCAAGCTTACCGGAGCCGGCGGGGGTGGTGCTGCCATTGCTCTCTGTCCCGGAAACGGTGAAAAAGTATCCATGGCAATCCGAAAAGCCGGATATCACACGGTGGTAACCAAACTCGGTTAGATATTCCAGGGGAGAGAATTACTTGAAGTCTGACAATCAACATAGGGTGGTTTCTTTTGACGATGAACCATTAATTCTGGTGGATGAAAACGATCGGGAAATCGGTTATGAAAGTAAATTTAAATGCCACCAGGGGGATGGGATACTCCACCGGGCTTTTTCAATTTTCATTTTTAATGACCAGGGTCAAATTCTCATGCAAAAGAGAAGTTCACAGAAAAAATTGTGGCCCTTATATTGGTCAAACAGTTGTTGCAGTCATCCCAGAAAAGGAGAAAAACTGAAAGATGCTACTTTACGACGTCTTGAAGAAGAATTGGGATTTCAAACGGATTTAAAATTTTTATTCAAATTTCAGTATCAAGCACCTTATCTAGAAGTAGGAGCTGAGAATGAATTTTGTTCCGTTTTTGTAGGGAAATCAAATGATCCGGTGATAACCAATCCTAATGAGATTGAGGATTGTCAATATATTTCCATTGAAGATTTGGATAGAAAAATCAGAGAGAATCCCGATCAATATACACCCTGGTTTAAAATGGAATGGGAGCGGATGAGAAATGAGTTCCGGGAAGATATCCTTCAATACTTGAATCCCAATTAATAGTACATCCGGCCAGTAAAGAGCCGGTCCGGTTTTTATTTAAGATTACAATCCATCACAATATTGAGCACTTCGTGGGATGGGGAACAAAATATGTCACCCCTACGGGGTTTTAAGGATATTGTAGATATTTCGTGCTATAAACATGTCATCCCTAACGGGATTTTTAAACCTATGCCGGTTTCTATTGTTAATACCAGAGCAGTCATTAAAGCTGCAAATGGTGAAATATCACCTTCCTCTTCCTCCTCATGGTCCTTGCCCCGGAAGCCGAGCAATACCAGTTTGAAGGCCGGAATAAGTTTTCGGATCTGAATACCACCGGTTACGAGGGTCAGAATGATGCCGGTTAAAACGAGCA
>CBDUVK010000012.1:0-23487 GCA_965370645.1 uncultured bacterium | reverse complement strand
CTTTTCTTGAGATTAAATTAACTCTATATTATTCAGATGGCGAGTTATTTATCAACAGCTTTAGGAGAAAGAAACCAAAGATTTATCAGAATTCTACTTTTTCCTGTTTACCTCCTCTCCAAGTGTATTCACAGAACTCGCAAAATTGTCGTTTTTGGCTCTGCACATGGGTATTTTTTTACAGACAACAGTAAATATCTGTTCTTGCAGATGCATCATTTAAACAGTGATAAAAAACTGGTTTGGATTACCAAGAATGAAAAGGTTCTGCGCACCTTAAAATCACATAATTTCTGTGTTGAATATTCATTATCTCCCCGGGGGATCTGGTATCAATTAAGAGCAGCCATTTGCTTTTATTCTCACAGATTTACTGATCTGGAACCTCTCCTGCTTGGGGGAGCAAAGAAATTTTCCTTATTCCATAGCGTTATAATTAAGATTCTTGGTCCGGAAGTCGATTGGGGAGATAATTTTAAAGATAAGCTGAATAGATTGATATCAAAGATTTTTACTTATACATACTACTTTCATATGGAATATATCCTCAATCCAATACCGGCTTTTGATAAATATTATAAACGAGTCTTCTCTCTGAGTAATCCCCAAATTGTACATGCATCGCAACCCAGAGTAGATTGCTTTATAGATGAGATTGCAGATGAGGAAATTGCTTTTGATGATGATTACAGTAAGTTTCTGGAAAATATCAGAAAATTTGATTTTATTATCTCTTGGCTACCGACGCATCGTGCTTACAAAAATCAGTCAATTTTTGACCACATACAGGATATTTCTGAACATTTACAAACCCTATCAATACTACTTCATAAAAGCAACGCCTGTTTAGTTCTCAAACCGCACCCCCTAGAATTAGCAGCCATCCAGGAAAATTTATCATTACCTGATAATTTCTTGCTATTGAGTACTGATGATCCTAATCCGCTTCTTAAGAAAACGGATCTACTCATTAGTGATTATTCCAGTGTGGTCTTCGATTTCTATATGAAATCAAATAAAATTCTATTTTACTGTTTTGATTTAGAGGATTACCTGAAGGAAGTCGGTCTTTTTGAACCTCTGGATACTGTTTTTGAAGGTGGAGAAATCATAACCTCTTTCGAAATCCTGATTGAAAAAATAGAATTGTATATGAAAACTTCTGCAGGTTGCAGATTAAAATATAAGTGTGTCAACAACAGAATCGTTGATATGGACTTTTTTAATATTTAAATGGTGAAATAAAAATATAAAAGGAAATAAATAATGAAGGAAAAAACAGCATATGTTGGGATGAGTGCGGATCTTCTCCATCCGGGTCATTTAAATATTATTAAGGTGGCCGAAAAATTAGGGAAAGTAGTTATAGGACTCCTCACAGATGAAGCCATTGCCGGTTATAAAAGATTACCTTTACTTGATTATGAGCAAAGAAAAGCAATCATCGAATATGTCAAAGGGGTCTCTAAAGTTGTACCGCAAGATACTCTGGATTATGTACCTAACTTGCAAAAATATCAACCGGATTATGTTGTTCATGGTGATGATTGGAAGACCGGTATTCAAAAAGAGACCCGGGAAAGAGTTATTTCCGCTCTAAAAGAGTGGGGAGGAAAATTGGTTGAACCTCCCTATACCGATGGTATCTCTTCTACAAAACTAAAAACTGCTTCACTCGAAATTGGCACCACCCCGGAAATAAGATTGAAAGTCTTTCGCAGATTGTTGCAATCGAAAAAGATTGTCAGAGCACTGGAGGTTCACAACGGTTTAACTGCTCTGATTGTAGAAAACACCAATGTTGAAACTGATGGCATTGTGAAGGAATTCGATGCCATGTGGTTGAGCAGTTTAACTGATTCCACCGCAAAAGGGAAACCCGATATCGGATATATCGATACCACCTCCAGAGTCAATACCATTCAGGATATTCTTGACGTAACCACAAAACCGCTAATATTGGATGGGGATAGTGGCGGCATTCCGGAACATTTTGTATTCACAGTGAGAACCCTGGAAAGACTCGGCGTTTCGGCCATAATTATTGAGGATAAAATAGGATTAAAAAGAAATTCACTGTTTGGAACAGATGTGGAGCAAACACAGGATGATCCCGATAACTTTGCATTTAAAATCACTAAGGGGAAAAAAGCGCAGGTAACTGATGAATTTATGATTATTGCCCGCATTGAATCGCTCATTCTTAAAAAAGGAGTGGCAGATGCAATAGGCAGAGCAAAAATATATATTGAAGCCGGAGCGGATGCGGTAATGATTCACAGTAAGGAGAAAGATCCCTCAGAACTATTCGAATTCTGCGCTAAGTATGCAAAATTTACTCAAAAGGTACCTCTGGTAGTCGTACCCACCACTTACTGCCAAATTGATGAAAAAGAGCTTATTAAGCAGGGTGCAAATGTGGTGATCTATGCTAACCATCTATTGAGGAGTGCATATCCAAGCATGATCAAAACAGCGCAGTCGATTCTTAGAAATTCACGGGCTTTAGAAGCTGAAGAATTTTGTATTCCCATCAAGGACATTATAAACTTAATCACCGGAAGTAAATAAAATGATAGATACCAAGCTGTTTTATGATTCCCTGACGAAAAACCAGGTTACATTTTTCACCGGAGTACCCGACTCTTATTTGAAAAGTTTTTGTTCCTACCTGTTAGAAAATCTGGATTCTGACAAGCACATCACCTGCGCTAATGAGGGAAATGCCATTGCATTAGCCACAGGTTACCATCTGGCAACCGGAAAATGCGCACTGGTCTATATGCAAAATTCAGGACTTGGAAATGCAATTAATCCATTGACATCTTTGGTAGATCCGGAAGTTTATAATATCCCTATATTACTGCTAATTGGATGGCGCGGTCAGCCCGGAATCAAAGATGAACCTCAACACATCAAACAGGGTAAGATTACTTTAGAGTTATTGGATACCATGGGCATCAACTACTCAATTTTACCGAAATCGAACCATGATTTTAAATCCTGCGTTGATTCAGCAATTAAAAAGATTTCTGAAACCAGCTCTCCTCATGCTTTAATTGCCCAAAAAGGTACTTTTAAACCATACCAATCACAAAAACATAACTCGGATATTTATACAATTACGCGTGAAGAAGCGATACAATCAGTTGCAGATAGCTTTGAACCTGAGGACGTAATTGTATCGACTACCGGTAAAATTTCCAGAGAACTTTTTGAATACAGAATGAAAAAGGATGAGAAATCAATCGAACAGGATTTTTATACTATTGGGTCAATGGGACATGCCTCGCAAATTGCTTTTGGACTAGCTCTGAACAAAAAGAAACGTCAGGTATATTGTTTAGATGGCGATGGTGCATTAATAATGCATATGGGTGGATTAACCACCATCGGGCAGCTACAACCGAAAAATTATAAACATATTGTATTTAATAACGGCTGCCACGATTCAGTTGGTGGGCAACCCACCGTTGCATTCAATATTGATATCCCGTTGATAGCAAAAGCATGTGGTTTCAAAACGACCTTCATGGTGGAAGAAAAAAATGAGTTAACTGATAAAATTACCGAATTAAAAAATTGCAGGGGTCCCGCATTGCTTGAAATTCGGGTAAAAGGCGGGGCACGCTCAGATTTAGGCAGGCCGACAATTTCATCCGTAGAAAGAAAAAATGTTTTTATGAGGTTTGTACAAGATTGAAACCGCTTCTTTATCTCAAATCAGGGGCAATATATAAATTATAAGATATCTTATCTGAGATAAATCCGAAGAAAATATTTTTAGTAACCGGAAAAAATTCATACCGCTCTTCTAATGTGAGTGAACCGGTAAAATCTATCTTAAATAAATATTCCTTTACCCAATATTATGATTTTGACACCAATCCAAATTCAAAAGATGTTAAAAAAGCTTTCGAATATTTTAAAAGAGAAAACTATGATCTTATTATAGCCATTGGTGGTGGAAGTGTACTGGATATGGCGAAAATTATCAAATTTTCAATTATTAATAACCTTCCCTTTATTGATTTTAAGAAGAAGTCAACATCAGAAAAGTATATAAATATACCATTGATTGCTATACCAACCACTGCCGGCAGCGGGAGTGAGGCAACTCAATTTGCTGTTTTATATATAAATGGGGTGAAACACTCTATAGAAGACAGACATATTCTCCCTGAAATAGCAATTATCGATCCTAATCTAACACATTCACTGCCAGCCCGGCTTACCGCAATAAGTGGTATGGATGCTCTATGTCAGGCAATAGAATCTTTTTGGAGTGTGAATTCTAACAATGAATCAAAAAAATATGCACGGGATGCGATTAAATTTATATTAACTAATATTGAGAAAGCTGTTAATCAGCCTTCTCCTGCAGTACGGTTTTCAATGAGTGAAGCTTCTATGCTGGCCGGTAAAGCAATCAATATATCAAAAACCACCGCCCCACATGCACTTTCATATTATATGACATCTAAATTGGGTATCCCTCATGGTCATGCGGTAAGTCTTACCCTGGGACAATTTTTTATCTTTAATAATGATGTTTCAGAGAATGATGTAGCAGATAATCGCGGTGCGGCGTATGTGAGAAACAATTTGAATGAATTATTTATATGCATGGATATAGAAAATGCGCCTGGTGCTGCAGCACTGATATCAACAATAATGAAAAATATTGGTTTGCAGACCAGGTTAAGCGAACTGGTCCCTCAACAGAAAATAAATCTTGACGCGATGATAGAGCATGTAAATTATGAAAGACTTACCAATAATCCTCGAAAAATTACCAAGCAACAGTGTAAGAGGATATTAAATAAAATAGTCTAGATACTGGATCCAGGCTTACCCGGGAAGGCGGGATACGGAATACTTGATACCAGGTGCTGGTAAAATTAAGGACGATTTGGTCCCGACATTTCAATTGGAAGGATAAATCCAGGAAAAACGGAACAAGTGCAATGCAAAATGGATTGACTATTGACGCAAGAATGATTCATCATTCCGGAATTGGAACCTATCTGAAATATCTGATTCCGAAGGTCATAGAACATTTTGAAGTAACTTTATTGGCAGATCCCAATTGTTGCGATGAGTTTGAATGGCAAAAAGATTTAAGAATTATAGAGACAAAAAGTGGATCTTACTCTATTAAGGAACAATTCGAACTATCTCTCAAAATACCCCGATCAGAATGTTTTTGGTCTCCACACTACAATGTACCTGTTTTTCCTATCAAAGCAAAAAAAAGAATGGTCACTATTCATGACGTGTACCATTTAGCATTTTACCATCTGCTATCATTCCCCCAAAAAATGTATGCTAAACAGATGTTTAAAAAAGCGCTGAACCTATCGGACAGAATTATAACAGTATCAGAATTTTCAAAATCAGAGATTCTCAAACATACCAGAATTGGTGAGAAGAACATTACTATAATTCATAATGGTGTTGATAATCATCGATTTAAACTAAATTTTAATACTGTACTCAAAGAAAATGTTAAAAAAAAATATAATCTTCCTGATCAATTCATTCTTTTTGTTGGAAATATTAAGCCACACAAGAATCTTAAAAATTTAATCATTGCACTTGACAAACTTCCATCGCAATTCCGGGACATTCCCCTGTTAGCTGTTGGTAAAAGAGAAGGATTTATTACTTCTGATACGGAGCTTTCAAAGCTTTTGAATAATGATTCTAAATCAACAAACCGTTTATATCTTATCTCTTCTGTTACAGATGCTGAGCTACCGGTTTTTTATAACCTGGCAACGGTTTTTGCATTTCCATCATTCTACGAGGGATTTGGTTTGCCCCCATTAGAGTCGATGGCCAGTGGTTGCCCGGTTATTGCTTCTGACATTCCTCCATTACGGGAGTGCTGTGGAAATGCTGCTTATTTTTTTGATCCTTCTAATCCAAACGATATTGCCCGGAAAATTGAGGATGTATTAAGTGACGATATGTTGCGTCAAGAATTACGTAAAAAAGGAATGGAACAATCCAAAAAATTTTCCTGGGATAATTGTGCCCAACAGACCTTGAAAGTAATATCTCAACTTTTAGAGGAAACTTAAAGCTTAGAATTTTTGGCTTTTTTCAAAAGTCAGCTTTTATTGCCTCCCTCGCCAATTGAAATAGAATTATTACCCACTCACTAACGAGGAAAGATCATACCCCTTCATCTCTATGTGATCCAGGTTTTCTTTGATAAAATTCAAAATGATTTCAGTGGAAACAATAAAAGTAATCCCATAATTGATAGTCCGGTTAAATTTAACATGAATATCGCCTTTATAGGGGATCCTGGGGTCGAAACCACTCCGCTCGATATCTTCCGGAGGAATGATGTTGTACTCGAAATCCGCTGCTACCGAGCTTGCCAAACCGACCAATTCAAAATTTGGAACACCATCCTTGATGGCCAACACAATACCTCCGCTGAATCCGCGGTTAAACAGCGCATCCACCAGGAAAGATCCTTTATGATCACGGTCCGGCTGGCTTACAATCCCGCGGGTTACCATGAGATATCCTTTGGGATATCCTATCAGATAGACAAAAGAACCCCATTCCAGTCCAAGGGCCTTTCCCAGTGGATAATCGAACACCGGAAGGGGGAAACGGGAAGCATTCTGAAACATTCGCCCCAACAGGGCAATATCTGATTTGGTATCAATGGCAAGGATCTCCAGCTCCCCTCTTTCCGGAAAATCTGCTATATAATTTTTCTGTCTTTGCTTAATGGCGATACTTTGCAGGAAGGGAGTTTGAAGACCACTTTCGGTCGTAAAATAGGTATAGAGGGTGTCTTCAAAATCAACAATATGGGCGCAGGTCAAGAGCGTTACGCGCCGACCCAGGTAACTAATGATGGTCGCGGATCCAATCACAGAATTATTAAAGTAAACCTCTTTAATTGCCTGCCTGCGATAATCATTATTTTTCAGATCCGACTTCATTAAGCGGCTCTTCTCATCAAAAACATAACTCTTATAGTAGGCAATGGCAGACAATTTGCGAACAGTTTGCGAGATTTGACTCAGCTCCGAAGAAGCATTTTTATACGGGAATTCACTATCGTATTTGCCATCGTTCAGAGTCGGGTAAGCAACCTGATAAATTTTTCGGGAACATCCCCACAAACAAATGATAAGAAAAAAAATTAAAACATAATATTTTTTCATGGGTGGCATTTCAAATTTGCCAATATACAAGAAAATAGATAATATTTACAATTTTATCAAGTCTATTCATTTTGATCCTCAGAAACGCTATTATTTTACAAAATATACGTATTATCTGTAAAATAGATGCACAGCTCCGAAGCTGATAAAGTTGAAATATTTAAATGAGTTGAAAACATTCACATTTATCATAAAATTAGGTTTTTTAATAGCTGAAAGACTGGGAAATTATTAAGCATGTTTTTATTTTATAGTTCAACGGCAAACAGGAGAATCTATGGATCTTAACACCTTTTTTAAACCTCGGTCTATTGCTGTTATCGGAGCTTCCCATAAAACAGGAAGTCTGGGCCGGATCTTTTTCAACCAATTACTTAATTTTGGCTACAAAGGGGATCTCTATCCAGTCAACCCGCAGGCTTCTGATATCGGCGGAATAAGATGTTATCAAACTGTTGAGCTTATACCAATTGTACCAGAGTTGGCAATAATCCTGGTAAAAAAGGATCTTGTCAGCGAAGTTGTTGAAGGTTGTGGCAAAAAGGGTATTAAGAGCATCGTTGTTATTACTGCGGGCTTCCGTGAAATCGGTGGGGAAGGAATAAAAAGGGAAAAGATTCTTCTGAAAGTTATTAAAAAATATGGAATGCGCCTCATTGGTCCCAACTGTATGGGAATAATCAACAGCGACCCCGATATACGTATGAACGCAAGTTTCTCTCCAACGGAACCTTATTCAGGCAATGTCGGTTTCATTTCACAATCAGGCGCACTCGGTGTAGCCGTACTGGAAATGAGTAAAATAATTCGCCTGGGGTTTTCACATTTTATAAGCGAAGGAAATAAAGCGGATTTAAAGGATAATGATTTTCTGGAATATTTAGCCGCCCACAATCAGACAAGTGTAATCATGCTTTATCTCGAAAGTATTGAAGACACTAATCGGTTTCGCACGATTACAAGCAAGATCAGTCGTCATAAACCTCTCATCGTCTTAAAAGCAGGAAGAAGTATCAGTGGAGCAAAAGCCGCATCATCGCACACCGGCGCCTTATCCAGTCCTGATCGTGCAACTGAAGCTTTATTTCTGCAATGTGGCATTATTCGTGCCGAAACTATCACGGATATGTTTAATTATGCACTGGCTTTCTCAAATCAACCTATCCCTAAGGGAGATAAGATAGCAATAATCACCAATGCTGGCGGCGTTGGTATTCTCGCCACAGATGCCCTCGAACGTTATGATTTAAAAATTGCACAGTTATCAGATAAAACCAAAACCTTACTGCGCACATTTTTACCTGAAGAAGCATCCGTGGACAATCCGGTTGATATGATTGCCAGTGCTAACGAGGAGGCATACCGGAAAACACTTGCAACAGTTCTCACCGATGCAAATGTCGATGCCATCCTGGTTATCATTGTCCATCCCCCCATTGATACAACTCCTGAAATAATTGCCAGGGGAATAACTGGAATTTTATCAAAGAGAACGGAAAAACCAATTTTTATAGTATTGATGGCGGAAACCGATGAATTGAAGGGAATATCAATTTTCCAACAGTCTAATTTGCCAGTTTATACTTTCCCTGAATCCGCGGCACGAAGTATTGCAGCTATGGTTAAATATCAGAAATGGCTTAAAAAACCAGCTGACAAAATCAAAAAAATCCGGGTGGATAAAGCAAGTCTGGTGCACATTTTTGAAGGTACAAAAGCAGATAGACGAAATTTCCTGCATTATGAAGAAATCACAACCTTGTTGAAAGCATATGATTTTCCGCTGGTTGAAGGCAAGGTCACACAATCACCACAGAAAGCCGTGCAATTTTTTAACCGTCTCAAAAACCCGGTCGCTTTAAAAATTGAATCGGATGATATCATACATAAATCTGATAGTGGTTGTGTCCGGGTAAATCTGGAAAATCCCCAAAGTATTACGGAAGCCTTTAATGATATTATGAACAACGCGTTAGAAATATCACGTCCTGAAAAAATTACCGGTATACTGGTCCAGGAGATGATTCAGGGAAGTACGGAAGTGGTTTTAGGTATGAATCGGGATCCGAATTATGGGCCACTAATTATGTTCGGTATGGGAGGAATATTCGTGGAGGTATTTAAGGATATCTGTTTTCGTCTGGCCCCGCTCAGTGAAAACGATGCCTGGCATATGATAAAAGAAACTCAAGCCTATCAGATTCTCAAAGGTTTTAGGGGAAGTGAAGCGGTCGACTTCATGGTTATTGTGAGCAGTTTATTGAAACTTTCCCAACTTTCCATGGATTGGCCTCAAATTTCTGAACTGGATATGAATCCTTTTATGGTTGCGCCACAGCAAAAAAATTGTAAAATTGTGGACGCCAGAATCAAAATTCACTTAAAAAAATGAAAGAATGTTAAAAATAAATATTTTCGGGAATAAACTTTACTTATATCTCCTGGTCTTTTCAAATTTTCTTGCTATTTCAACCGCCCACAGCCAGAATTATGTCTGGCCTACCAGTGCCAGCAAGTTATTGACCAGTAGTTTTTGCGAATTCCGACCGCGGCATTATCACGCTGCCATCGACATTAAAACCTGGAACCGCACCGGATATCGCATTTTTGCCATCGATGACGGATACGTTATGAGAGTTCGCGTATCGGCCTTTGGCTATGGAAAAGCCCTCTATGTCAAATTAAAAGATGGCAATATCGTGGTCTATGCGCATCTCCAAAAGTTCTGGCCGGAACTGGAAGAATATGTCAATTCGGTCCGACTCAAAAACCAAAAATACCGTCTCGATCTGCATTTAACTCCCGATAAATTCCCGGTAAGTCAGGGACAACTCATCGCATATTCCGGGAAAACCGGCATCGGATATCCACATCTTCATTTCGAAATCCGCAATCCGAAAAATCAGCCAATGAATCCCATGCAATTTTACCGCGCTGAGGTGCAGGATAGTTATGCACCTCAGCTGTATAAAGTTGCACTTTTCCCCATGAATCATACTTCGCTTATCAATCAGAGAAGTGATACTCTATTTATTGATCTGCAGCGAAGTAAAGAATACACAGTCAAAGATACGCTTCTCTTGAGCGGGAAAGTGGCCCTGGCACTGAAATGTTATGATTATGCGGAAGGTGCAAGCAATCGCTTCTCCTTTTACCGGGCCAACATGTGGATTGACGATTCTCTGGTCTATTCGGTACAATATGATCATTTTTCATATGCACATACAAAAAAAGTGGAAATCGATAAGAACTATTCACTGTGGCGCAAGGGCGCGGGAATTTTTCATAATTTTTACCGGCATCCGTCCAATAATCTCGCTCACTATGCCAACACACCGCGAAACGGCGGCATCATCGACAGTGAATTGCTACGCGCAGGAATCCATCATCTGCGCATTGAAATTGAAGATTTTACCGGCAACCTGTCCTCATATCAGATGTATTTTCGATCCGGAGATTCTCCCTTACTGGCTTATGATCTGAATCGACGTCTGGATAACGAATTGTTTCTACGAATTCAATCTCCGATTGAACTGGCACAGATAGAGGTTCTTAAAAAGAGTAATTCCGAGGAATGGACTAAATTGCCCCTGACCCAGGATTACGTCAGGCTGGAATTAGATGAAATATTTCATTATACCTTTGCCATCCCTGCTCCGGATAGTTTAACGGACACCCATCTGCAAATTTCAGGAATAACATTGGAAGGTTTGCCCAGCTATCCACTCTACCTTGCACTTAATCCCTTGAAAAAACTATCCAACGGACAACCAATTTTCCAGATTCACAGTATGAAGTCCAAGAAAGACTGGATAGAATTAATAACAAAGATCCATTATCATAAACCTGTAAAATTGTTGAATGAATTAAATAAAAAGGTTCCGGAGTTGTTCTGGTTTCCATTGGGAACTGAGCAATTTGAGATTCATATTCCGATTGAAGCTATCCGGGACCATTATGAAATATTTTCAGTTATCCTGCCCGGCGATCAGGTAAAATCTACCTCTATCAAAAATGATAGTAAATACCGAATCACCTCAGACGATCAACTTTTTGAAGCTTATTTCCCAATTTCCGCATTATACGACCAGAGTGCTGTGCAAATCACAGAAATTTATTATAGAGAGGATAATCATCCCTTGCCTCCTCATGCCGGGTTCATCGGGAAGATATATAATTTACAGCCTCTAGATGAAGCGGTGAATGAAGGTGTGCAGATTTCCCTTAGTGCTCCGGACGAACATCTTGAATCCAGGGGAATCGGACTATATTATTGGGACACCAAAAAGGGTTGGCTTTTCATTCCCTCAAGTATCGATTCAAGCAGCATGCGCTACCAGGCCAGGGTAACCAGTCTGGAAAAATTTATACTTCTTCAGGATACGATCCCACCCCTGTTATATCCTATACAAAGCAGCCGTCAGGGTGTAATTCAAAGCCAGGACGATAGAATTCGATTCACTGTTAAGGACGAATTATCAGGGATTCGGAGAGAGTCTCAAATCAGTGTTTTTCTAAATGGCGAATGGCAACTATTTGAATATGATCCCGAAGAAGATTACATTACAATTTACCTATCTGGCTCCGGCATAAAACCGCAACAGCTCATGCTATCAGTCACGGATAATGTTGGAAACAAAACCATCAAAGAGTTCAAAATTATGTAATATCTACCGTCCCAACGTCAAGAGTGGATTCCCTTCAAACGATATAACTTAATTTTTCCGCTCAAAATCATTCAAACATTAATGATTAGGGGCCTTTATCCGATAATTTATTCAAGGTTGAGGAATATTAAATATTAGACTATACAAATAAGTGTGGCATCTTATGCAAAAAACATATTTTGGATTCCTGCTGGGTATTATTTACCTGGCTTTCTTAAACTGTTCAATTGACGAACCAGTACTTCCCCGTTGGAAGACTCCCTATATTCTTCCCATTATCAAGGAAACTATTGTTTTTGCCGAGGAGTTGGGACAGGACAGTACGGTAACTATAAGAGGTGATAGTTTATATATCGAACTCTCCGGAAAGTTTGAGTCTGATACCCTCACCTCTCAGGATTTGAGTGTTGATGGGGCAGATTCTACATCAACATTTTCCTTAGATAGGATCGAACTGGATTCTGTAAATACTATTTCCACCGGCGAGGTCGGTATTTCGACTTTGATTCCATCCCTTCCCATCTTCATTAACCAGACGATACCATTTCCTGACACCACGATTTCAGGGCAGGCAACAATAAATGATTCCAGTTCCTTTCGTTCAATGAAAGTAACTAATGGAAATGTATATCTAACGATATACAACAATCTCCCTTTTACTATTTCGCCGGATCCGGTTACAAACAACAGTCTGGAAATTTCCATATTAAATGAGGATGACAGAAGCCATGTCACTGATGTCATTTTCACCCAGACCATTCCGCCGGGATCATTCGCTACCGCATCAGCCCCATTAGGCGGAGGCGATGGTTGGGTAACTATTCCACTGCAATTGGATTTTCAGTTTCATGTTGATGCAGAAACTATTTTCATAACTCAGGATTCACTGGATGCCTGGAATATCCAGCTTGATCTCTCACTTCGCGATCTGGAAATCGAGGAAATTACCGGAAGGGTACCATCTCAGGGTGTTGGTGATACACTGCGGGTTGGGATAGACCATGATGATCAGATTATTGAAGCTCGTATTGACAGCGGGACGATTCAATTAAGATTTTTTAATCACCTGCCACTGGCAGCCCAATTGAGCTATGTTGTTCCGGATATAGTCCATCTCACCTCCGGTCAGCCTTTCACAGGACAGATATTGGTCGCACCCGGGGACAGTACTTCTACAGGAGTACAAGATCTTGAAGGTTACCGGATATTTAATTCGCAGGCCCCCGGACAGTCCATTGATACTTTTACGGTCTATATTGAGGCATTTACCGATACAGGCTGGGTTACATTGAGGGCTCAGGATGAAATAGCAGCCCGAGTCACCGCATCCCGGATTCTGTTCAGCTATATCCGAGGAGTGCTGGCTCTGGACTCTCTTGTTCTTGAGCCTCGTATTATAGTTGACATAGCAGACTATGGCGGGCTTTCCAGTGGAATTGAGATACAGGGGGTGCAACTCATCCTTGGATTTGAAAATCAACTCAATATTCAGAATCTGGAGATTAGTGGCGTTATTACCGGATATAATAAAGACCAAAGCGGACAGTATACAGATTCTGCAAAAGTTTTCATACAAAATCAAACATTGGTCGTTGGCAGAAATGATATCATTCTGCAGGGCCCGGATGTTGATGCTCTGATCAACATTTATCCCAGCGACCTGAAAGCAGAAGGGAGTATTGCTTATAGCGGAATGGCAGAAGTTACGGCCGGCGATACACTTGGAGGAGACTATTTATTAACCAGCCCCTTCTGGATTCAAATTACCGATGCGGATCCTATTACTGTGGATCCTGATACAATACGGGAAGTTGATGAACTCTTTAAAGATGCCATTAAGGACACAGTTATCCAGTTTGCCCTTCTCAGAGCAAAGGTATTAAATGCAGGGCCGGTAAGCGGTATGATAGACATCTTCTTCAGTGCAGATCCCTCCCGACAGGATTTGTTTGATACTACCGGATATGGAAGTTCTGACCTGGAATTCTATAAGAGTGTCACTGTTTCAGAGGCGATTGTCGATCCGTCAACCGGTTTTGTAACAGAACCGACCGAAAGCGAATTTTTAATCAACTTAACCATGGAAGAGCTTCAGGTTTTTGTGAAACTGCCTTTCCGGGTAGGCTTAAAGTTAAATCTGGACAATACAAATGGCTTCGTAATTTTGAGAGGAAGCGATTATGTGGAATTTTCAGGGATTATTGAAACCGAAATATTATTTAAAGAATACTAATAGATTGCTTATGAAAAATTATATCTCATTCATTTACATTATAGTTCTGCTTTTTTTGCAGGTTGAAGGAAATGCACAAAATATTTTCAACGCGCGAAGTCTGGGTATGGCAGGAAGTAATGTTGCTATAACAGATGGAAATGAATATATCGGGGGAAACCCCGCCACACTGGGGCAACCGAAGCATTTCAATTATGAAATTTTATTGGTTTCTGCTCATGCCATGCTAAAGAACAACAGTTACTCCCTGACAGAATATGACCAGTTTTTTACCACCGGAGATTCTCTCACTCGGTCAGATATCGATTTTCTGGTAAGTCGGGTACCCAACAGTGGTTGGAAAGGTGACTTCAACTCCGGTGCCAGGGCTTTAGCCTTTTATGCAAGACCGTTCAGTCTCTCTATTGGCGGACTGGGAAATGGATTCTTAAATTTGCCCAAGGATGCCGTCCGTTTCCCATTCTACGGAAATACCGAGATAAAAGAATTTAATATTGATGATCTGGATGGGGAAGCCTGGGCAGGTGGATCGCTCGATTTGGGATTTGCGGTACCCATTACCCAGTGGACACCGGCTGAATTCGATTTTTTCTCGGTTGGACTCACAGCTAAGTATATTGTGGGTTTCCAGTATGCCAACATCGAAAACTCTTCAGGCACTATTATTACAACTGATGAATATTTACTGATTGATGCCATGGTTGAAACGCGGCGAAGTGAGGGAGGCACCGGATATGGCGTTGACCTGGGGGTAATGGGTGTCTATGAGAAAGATTGGACACTATCGCTTCATTTTTCAAACATCATCGGAGAGGTATTTTGGAATAAAAATAACAAGCTTGAGGTGATCAATTATGAGGCCGATTCCCTGTTCCGCATTGAGGATATTGCAAATTTTGCGGATCGGAAAGTTGACACCACAATTGAGATAGGAAAATTCGGAACCGGCCTGCCCCGAAGCGCAACATTCAGCGCCGCATATCAATACCGGCCAGATCTCGTATTCACAGCAGCTTACAGGCAGGGTTTTAATAAGGAATTAGGAAATACTATCGTCCCCCTGTTTGCTGCCGGAACCGAATATTTTCCAGTGCCCTACATTCCATTACGGGCCGGAGTTGCCATTGGAGGCGACTCTGGTTTTTCTCTGGGCCTGGGAATAGGAGTCGACGTAAAGTATTGGCAGTTAAATATCGGTTATATGAATCACAATTTCCGCTGGTTCCGTGGTGCCCGAAGCGTCGATCTCGCTCTGACAACCCAATTCAGATTCTAAATTGAACTACAAAAAAACCCGAACAGTTCGACTTGTTCGGGTTTCTTCATTCAGATTAAATCCTTCTATTATTTTCTTCCCGGATAAACTTTCAAGGCTTCTCCCAAAATTTCCATTGATCTTTTCATGGCTTTAACATTCAGAACAAAGGCAATCCGAACCTCATCCACACCTTTACCGGGTGTGGCATAAAAACCGTTGGCGGGAGCCAGCATGATAGTCTCCTTTTCCAGGTGGAAATCTTTCAATAGCCAGGTAGAAAATTTATCCGCGTCATCAACCGGAAGTTTTACAATGGTATAGAAAGCACCCTGGGGTTTTAAGGCAATCACACCAGGAATTTTTTGCAGTTCTTCAAACACCACATCCCGCCGTTTCCGGTATTCCTGAAGCACTTCCTCGAAATATGATTGGGGGGTATTCACCGCTGCCTGGGCGGCCATCTGTTCCAGGGTAGCGGGACACAATCTTGCCTGACCAAGCCGCAATCCGGTACTCAGGATATCCTTGTTACGGGTAATTAAACACCCTACCCTGGCCCCACAAACACTGTATCGTTTAGAAATACTATCCAGCAAAATCGCCCGATCCTCAAGGTCTTTTAGATGAAATACCGAAGTATAAACCGCCCCCTCATAGATAAACTCCCGGTAGACCTCATCAGAAAAGAAGAAAAGATCATGTTCTAAAACCAATTTCCGTAAGGCTTCCATCTCATCGGGGGTATAGACATAACCGGTAGGATTATTCGGTGTGCAAATCATAATCGCCCGGGTTTTGGGTGAAATCTTCTCTTCGATTTCAGCGATGGGGGGCAATTTAAAACCATCTTCAACTTTGCTGGTCACCGGAATCACTTGAACACCAGCTTCAATCGCAAATCCATTGTAGTTGGTATAGAAAGGTTCCGGAATAATGATTTCTTCTCCCGGATCCATGGTGGCTATCATGGCAAAAATGATTGCTTCGCTTCCCCCATGGGTGACCAAAATTTCTTCGCTGTTTATATGAATGTTAAATCTCTTATAGTAGGAGACCAGAGCTTCCCGGTATTCCCATAGTCCGGCGGAGTGGCCATATGGAAGAACATCTAATTGGTGATTCCTGAAAGCATCCATGAAAATCTGTGGAGATTTAATATCAGGTTGTCCGATATTGATCTGATACACCTGAATTCCTCTTTTTTTTGCATCTTCTGCATATGGGACCAATTTCCGAATGGGAGAGGGAGGCATCAATTTTGCGCGTTTTGCTACTTGGGGCATGGATATCTCCTAATTACAATAAACGGGTTACACTTCAGCTAAATTCTCTTTCATTTCCTCTTTTGAATCATACACATAGCTTAACCATTTTTTATATTTTTGCTCTTTTCCACGAACCAGTGCAGCATATTTTTTTAATATTTGCAGGGTGATTGGTCCTGGTTTTCCCTGACCGATCTGATAAGTACGCCAACTGTCAGGTGCATTACTGTCCTCTCTGCCATCTGTCACCTGGCAAATCGGTGTAATTTCAGCTGCAGTTCCTGTAAAGAACAATTCATCGGAATTAAAGAATTCATCCGGAGAAATGGGGCCAATTTCAACCTGATATCCCAGATCTTTGGCAACTTCAAGAACTGTTGCCCTGGTAATCCCGGGCAGGATAGATTCTGTTTCATCGTTGGTTTTCAAAGTATTTTTATTCACAATGATAATATTTTCACCCGACCCTTCAGCGATTCGACCTTCCATATTAAGGAAAATTCCTTCATCAAAACCAAGTGACCGGGCATAGCTTCCTGCAATATTGGACTGTGCATACATGCCGCCAATCTTTGCCCGCATATCCATCTGACTGGGATGAATTCGGCGGCGGTTAAGAACCAGGGAATGAACACCTTTTTCAAGACTTTCATCACCTAAATATGCTCCCCAGGACCAACACCCTATTGTGAGTTCAACCGGACTAACTTTGGGGATTAATCCCAGGTTGCCATAAGCATAAAAAAGATTCGGTCTGATATATGCAGCCAGTAACTTGTTAACCTTCATGACTTCTTTAATAACATCAATGATTTTTTCCTGACTATAGGGTACTTTCATATTAAGGATGCTGGCAGAGAAAAAAAACCGTTCAATATGCTCCGGCAAACGGAAGATGGCTGGTCCCTTAGTTGTTTCATAGGCACGTATCCCTTCAAAAACCGAACTACCATAATGTATAGCATGACTCATTACATGCACATTAATCGAGTCCCAATCGTAAAATTTGCCCATGTGCCAAAACCTTTTTGCTCCTGGGAAAAATTTTGTATCGATCATCCATTCCTCCATTACCGGTTTATATTAACACAACGATAAAAACCCGGCCCTGCCGACCGGGTTTTTCATTTTCTACTTGGCTTCATTGATATTTCATAATTTAAATCATGATCGGTTTTAATTCATTTGTAAAGAAAAATATTACAGTTCACGGTATATAAAGTCAAGATAATAATAAAATCACAGACAGCATTTCTCATTAAAATATGATGCGAAAGACTTCCAGAATCTCACTTCCCTATCTATACTTTTGGGGGAGATACTCAAAAAACTCTACATTTGTTTTCTTTTGAGTCAAGTCAATCAGCTTTAACAGAAATTCACAGTTTTTTAAAAAAAATGAAAAATAAAAAAATGAAATTTATTTTTTATCTAAGCAAATCCCGCATGATATTTTTTTCAATGAAATAGGGATTCGGTCTTTATTTTGCCCGTAAAAAAATGGGCCAAATCGTGCAAATGCAAGGATTTCTAGCCATCTTATTTTCAAAAATCAATTGACATTTCCTGCTTATTTTATTAAACTTTTCATAATATAAACCTTTGATTAACGCCAGATAAATCTAAGAAAATTTATAACTTATAAAAATAATAAAAATCACACGGAGGCAATATGGCTGCGAAAGGTTCTAAGGGCTCCATTTTACTGGAGATCTTAATTATTCTTATGGCCTTGTTATTGATTGCAGTAATCATCATTCCCAATAAGATATGGGAAGAAGAGAAAATTATCACCTCCAGCTGCCAGCAGAATATGAATGCTCTTTATGAAGCGGAGAGGTTTTATTACCAGCGTAACTCGACTTACACTGATTCATTAGGAAAACTTCTGACGTTTATTCAGGCAGATTCCGGGTTAAACAAACGTCAGATGTTAGTATCCTTATCCACAAGTCTTACACAGATTTTGGACAATATACTCACGATTACCAGCTTTCAGAGTATCTCAAAAATTTCGTTGGCCTCTTTCGAAATAACCGGTGATTTGATGGGAAATGAGAGGTACTTTAGAAAATATCCGGAGATTAACCAGGTTCGTGAAGAAATCGTAAGAGAAATGATGAGATTAGACTCCAGTATCATCTTTCCCAACTTTTCACAATCCAAACTTTTCGTAGACTCATTAAGGGACCTGAAAGAATCCATCGCCGATTATTCACTTCAGGTGGCTGCATACCACGCCATAAGTGCTGCGGATTCGCTTTCGCTTTATTACTCTAAAATAGAACGAGATGAACTTGTGCAAACCTGGGCCACTCAATATAACAAAATTAGCCAGTTCATTTCTGATATTCGAAAAACAGATATCAGTAAAGTTTCAACGGTACCAGACCGTTTAAAAAAATTCATAGATCAAATAAACAGTAATGTTAAAAGCTTAAAGGCCGCAAACACCAGCAAAGATGCGGAAGCTCTTGGTGTTGAAAAGCAAAGCCTTACAGAATTACATCAAAAATTTCTATCTCCGGAGTTCTTCATACTCACGGAAAGTTACAGCTTAACAAAATTGAACGAAATAGATTCAATTCTCATAAACCTTTCTCAGGAAAACTTCGACTGTCCGGATGCAAAAACAACTTATTTAATTGACACTTCCAAAACTAGAATCACTATCGAATGTTCGAACCTGTTAGACGTTTTTCAGGAGGAATTTAAGGAAGATATTGAACCCATCCGAAACATCCCATTTTACCAGCAAGTTACAAACATTTCGAATATCATCGATACCACCAAAGCCATTTTGGATGAAAACCGGAAAGAGGTACGTCGCTATACCGATCTGCTTTTGAAAATTAAAGAGCTGCAGGTGGAACTTGATCAGACGAATAATGTATTCTTCTATCGATACACGAATGAAGTCATTGATTTCATTCAATTAGTCGATCAGGAAAAGCGACTCTCTTTGCTGAAACCCGCCATCGAAGACGTGCTGAACCCTATCGACACCCTTGCCGCCCGGATTGAATCAGGAAACATAGTTGATCTGGAGGATCGGCTGAATTATTTCAATAAACAACTTGCCGAACTTGACAGTAGCATTAAGGCAACCCGCTTACCACGGAGGGTTCGCAATAAACTCATGTCTAACAGCGAACCTTTCCAGCCGGTATTTAACGAACTCGCAAACATAAAATCCAACTTCTCTCCGCAAGACGCTTCAGCATTGCGGAAGGCCACCAATGAATTAGAGGAAGATCTGTTAGAGGCACTGGAAGGCGAGAAAGAGCAAGTTTATATTATTTTCAGGAGAGAACATAAAAATCACGGATATATCGCAAGTGGGGAAAAGAGCTGGGAACAAGAACAGTGAGGCATTAGAGTGACAACCATGGCTAGTTTATCCATCAGGGAAGAATCTCTGATATGGACTGAACTCACAAAGACTGATAACAATATTCATTTAGATCGGGCAGTATTTGAAACACTGCCCGTCTTTATAAATCATCAAACTATCCAGCAAAAACTCACAACCACTAAACTGACCAATTTTATTAAGGATATCGTAAAAAAAAATAACCTGAATACCAAAAATATTCATTTATCCATTCCTGGACGTTTCGCTTTGATTAAGAAGATGGATCTGGATCCTGCGATTCCAGCAAATCTTATTGAAGAGACCATTAAATTTGAATTTGAAAAATTTTGGGAAGAGTCCGGTCAAAACTATCATATTTATATACCGGAAAAAACAAAAGACGAAAAATTTATTGCCGTGGCAATTCGGAAGTCGGTGCTGGAATTTTTTAATCAGATTTTTGAAGCTGCTCAATTACAACTTAATGCCATCTCTCCCAGTTGTCTCACAGTTGAGGAACTCGCCAGGGTTTTTTATCCAAAATCCAGTGGTCAGAGCCTGCTACTTGGCTGGCACCGCAGGGGGCTGGATGCCATCGTAACAGAGAATCGGGTCTTTCAGCAATACCTTTTTCGTAATTATAATGAAAACCTCAGTCCGATAGAGAGTGTGAGTGAATTTGACCTGGCTAATGCTTTTTCAAACCTGCTGTTCGAATTTCAGCAACCTAAAATCCTGGAAGCCCCATTAATGGATATCCAGACGATATATAACTTCGGATATTATTTTAAACCGGAATGGCTGGATTTTATGAGAAGCAGAATTCAGATTCCCATCAACCTTTTTAATATTGATGCATCCAGTGTCTATACTGTAACAACCACTGAATCAGTGATTGCCCCAGAACAGATTTTTAAATATATCGAACCCATATCCAATTACGTAGAATGATGGTCACTTAAGTATTATGGCTAAACTAAATTTTCAAAAAGCAAAACCGATCAAAAGCAGCCCGCCAACTGGGGAAACTCCCAAAACCAGCCCAGCGCCTGAAAATATATCCCCACCTGAAGAGAAAAAAAAGCTGGAAATTGAAGCAACGCCTGAACAGGAACAAAAACTTGCGACTGATGAAACTGTGGCAGAAGAATTTGAGATGGAAGAAATAGAGAGTGCACCAAAAAAAGCCGCGGGTAAACCCAAGGAATTCAAATTTCGTGAAGATGTTTTCGATGACAGCGAAGAGAGATTTAATTTCCAATCCGGGGGAGGATATTCAAAAATACTAATCATAATTTTTGTCATAATTTTTGTATTCATCGGCAGTGGATTTTTGCTATATAAATTCACTGGAATTTTTAACAACTTATCATTCCTTTCAAAGAGTGAAACAGAACCCCAAAAACCTGTGGTTGAGCAAACGCCAACACCCGATTCAGAGCCAGCCCAAACCGCAGCAGCAACAACTTCTCCCATGCTGCCTATCTGGCTGAAAAATATGGGCAATAATCAATTCATGAGCTCAAATTTAGAACAGATAGTAACCCAAAAATCCAGCTTTAGTCGCTTTTCTCTTATTGTAATCACAGTAAGTAAGATAAATTTAACCGTACTTTCTGACTCACCGGATAAAGTGGCGCAGTTTAAAGATGATTTAAACAAAAGTCTACCTCAACTCAATTTCCGGACAATCTCTACTCAGGAAAAATATATTAACCGAAGCCGCCTGATTTTTGCAGATTTAAGTTCGAAGATATCACCAACCCTGATTCAGGCAGGAACAGGTTCTCCGAAAAATGGTTCACCTTCAAAAAACCTTAGAAACGATCTCACCAATCTCACGAATAAGCATAAACTCAAACTGAAATATTTTAATTCCGGTAAAACTATCCCAGGCAACCAGTATTCAGAGATGTATTACTATTTAAATATTCAGGGTAGTCGCAATGGCATTCTCGGTTTTCTTAAAGAATTGACTTCGGCTTTTCCGGCCGTTCAGATCAATAAAATATCAGTGAATCCGACTAATTTGGTCACCTATTCCAATAACTCGTTATTCATTCGGCTAAACCTTTCATTTATGAATCAGAATTAGACACCCACAAACGTCTATGCGTATTATATCGGGAAAATATAAGGGACGGCACTTATACGCTTCGAAAAACCAATCCATTCGACCCACAACGGACCGTATAAAGGAATATATCTTTAATATTCTTGACGATTTTCCTAAAGACTCCCGTGTCCTTGATCTTTTTTCCGGCTCGGGAAACCTTGGTATAGAAGCACTCAGCCGGGGCGCAAATCATGTTACTTTTATAGATATTGCCCATAGTTCCATGAAAGTTTTAAAAAAAAATCTTTTGCGCATCAAAGTCGCAGAAAATTATACTCTGATGCAGAAAAATACTCTTACCTTTCTTCGACAAAACAGGGAGGCTTTCGATTTAATCTTTGCCGACCCACCCTTTAAATGGAATCATTATATTGAATTACTCCCACTGGCATTCTTGCAAGAAAATTTAAGTAATTTTGGTATTTTTGTCCTGGAGAGTGAAAAAACCCACGATATTGAATGGGAAACTAACATTTATGAAATCATCAGACAAAAAAAGTATGATCGCAGTTTGATCACATTTTTCGGAAGAAAGGGCCTTTGATGAAAAGAGCAATCTATCCCGGAACTTTTGATCCAATTACCTATGGTCACCTCGATATTCTCAATCGGGCCATTAAATTGTTTGATGAGATAATCATTACCATTGCTGTTAATCCCGGGAAAGAACCTCTCTTCTCGCTGGATGAACGTAGAAAATTAATAGATAAAACCTTAGAAACTCATAGCAATAAGACGCAGATAAAGATTGAAGGATTCGATGGGCTTTTAGTTAATTTCGCCATGGAAAAAAATGCAAGTGCAATTATAAGGGGTTTGCGAGCGGTATCCGACTTTGAGTATGAGTTTCAAATGGCGCTTATGAATCGCCGTCTGTCAGATGGCATTTCCACTGTTTTTATGATGCCCCATGAAAAATATACCTATTTGAATTCCACAATTGTTAAAGAGGTAGCCCGCTTAGGCGGGAATATTTCCAATTTCGTTCCACCCGAGGTAGAACAAGCCTTACTTAAGAAATTCAACAGATAATCTTCCAGACTCCCCTAAAATATTTTACTAAAGACTTGCCGGAGAAAAAAGAAAGGTATTGAAAGAATTATAAATTTTATTAAATTTTATAATTCTCTAAATACACAAAATAGTCCGGAGTGATATTTCTATGGATGTTATTCAAAATATAAAAAATCAGGCGAAAAAAGAAATCAAAATCATTGTATTACCTGAGGGAGTCGAAGAGCGGATTATCAGGGCTGCCTATCAGCTTAAAAATGAGAATATCGCAGAACCAATCATATTAGGTGATCCGAAACTGATTCATGAAAAGGCCAGGAAAATTCAAGCTTCCCTTGATGGGATTCAGATTATTCATCCTCCGCTGCATGAACAATTTGAAT
>CBDUVK010000011.1:0-23579 GCA_965370645.1 uncultured bacterium | reverse complement strand
TTTCAGCATCTTTTCACGATTATGATTCTTATTGAGTGCTCGTGACGAAGCAATCCCCATCTTTATAAGGTGAATTTGGGAAACACTATTGTCTTATATCTTTTCAGACTAGCGTCACCGGATTGTTCAATCACCGATGCGGGACACAAGATGACGTAAATTAGTGTAATTGTGATCGTTAATTTTTTCTCAAATAATAGGTTTTGGTATTTTGGCCGTCTGTCAGACAGGAAAATTGGAAATAATATTTAAGTCCATCAGATAAATCATACGGTAAATTTTCATGTTCACATTAAAAAAATGGTCAATAGTCTGTTTATTCCTACTCGGCTTGGTTTTTCAAAATTCTGCATTCGGCCAAATTCAGTTCTTTGGCAATAATTTTCTGGAATATTCTTTCGATTCAGAAATTGATACCAGCTACTTCGAGAACTGGACAGATATTAGTCTTGGTTATAAAAACTGGCGAATCGGCGCCCGTTATGAATTTCACCTGCCCCCGCAGCCTTATTCGCAGGATTCGGTAGGGCAGGGCATCTCACAGCGATTCCTGGAATATCAGGCCAAAGATCTGGCTTTTACAGTTGGAAACTTTTATAGCCTGTTTGGCAGGGGACTGGTGTTACGTTCTTTCGAGAACCGCATGCTCCGCTGGGATACCAATATCGATGGAGTGAAGTTTGATTATTATCATGATAAACTGGATTTTCAGATCATCGGAGGTCGGCCAAGAGACCGCCGGGGAAGACGGCGTGAGGTGTTGCAGGGTGGGACATTGAATCTGAAACCATGGCATATCTTGTATTTTGGAGGTAGTTTTGTTACCAGCCGCCTTGAATCCAAAGGCAAAGTCCATTGGGGCTCGGCATTTGGCGGAGTAAATTTTAACTGGGGCAGTTTTTATGGAGAATATGCTCTCAAAGACTATCCGTCATCACATCCCACAGGGAATGCACTCTACTTGACCGGAAATGGTTTCTATGGTCCATTCACCGCTCTGGTTGAATATAAGGACTATGATCAGTTTGATTTGACCGAGAGAACCGTAAATAAAGACCCTTCCTCAGAATTAACCTATAATAATCCACCGGCCGTTTACCGCGAACATCTTTATACCCTGATGAACCGCCATCAACTGGTACAAAATGCGAATGATGAAAAAGGTTATTTGCTGGAACTTACCTATTCTCACCAGGAGGCGGCAATATTAACCCTTAGCCATAGTAAAACTGATAATCAAAAAGGCTTGCTCCTGTACCGGGAATACTACGGCCAGCTGGAATGGGACCCGCGATATAATATTAATATTGTAGGGGGTGCCGGTGAACAGAAAGATCAGGAAGCACGATACCTTAACTTTGTAGGGACCGGAAGATGGGGATTTACGGGTTATAATACGTTTAATCTGATATTGGAACATCAGCATGTGACCATTCAATATAATGACCGTCAATTCTATAATCAGCTGCTTACTTTCAGCTTCGACCGCTCTCCACGATATACTTTATCCTTTATTGGTGAACATTCGACTGACCAGGAATCGGATAAAGACCTTTGGTTGGGTGGACAGGTCGATGTTCATTTTCTGGACAATTTCGATCTGACCATCTTTGGCGGTAGTCGGCGGGAAGGTAAGGTCTGTGTCGGAGGAATTTGTGTTTTCCGTCCGCCTTTCGAAGGCATAGAATTTCGTTTGATCAACAGATTTTAATTGCTTCTAATTCCCCATTTTTTTAAGAATAAACAGATTGTATATTAGAACCACCTGCTCTAAAGGTGGTTTTTAATATTAATCCTCTAATGTCTATGAAAAGCAATTCCTCTCACAATTTATTACTGATTAATCCCTGGATCTTCGATTTTACTGCTTTTGATCTCTGGAGTAAACCTATTGGCCTACTGTATATTGCCTCCTTTTTACGTGAATTGGGATATCAGATCAATTTTATAGACTGCCTGGATAAACATCACCCGGGTTTACAGTCTGAATCAAAAGGCCGGAAAATTAAAATAAAAATATTCGGAACCGGTCCATTTCCGCGGCAGATTGTGGCAAAACCCGACATTCTCGATTTTGTCCCGCGGCATTTTTCCCGTTATGGCCTTTCTGAGGATATATTCGTTGAGGAACTCAAAAATTGTCCTCCGCCCGCGGCCATTCTCGTTACTTCATTTATGACCTATTGGTATATGGGACCCAAACGGGTTATTGAACTTTGTCGGGAGATATTTCCCGAAACACCCGTCATTCTGGGCGGTATCTATGCCAGCTTAATGCCCCAACATGCCAGAGACGTGATAAAACCGGATTTTATCGTAACCGGACCGGGAGAAATTCAGAGCATGGAGTTGCTCTCTTCCATTATTTCTCACCCACCTGCCATAACAAAGCGTTTTGACTCTCTGGATGATTTTCCAAGGCCGGCTTTGGATCTGTACACTCAATTGGATTATCTCCCAATTATGACTTCCCGAGGCTGTCCATATCGATGTACTTTTTGCGCGACCGATAAAATAAGTGGATCATATGCACAACGAAGTCCGGAATCGGTCTTTGGTGAATTGTCTGAAAATGTAAAACGCTTTAATGTAAAAGATATTGCCTTTTATGATGATGCCCTGCTGCTCAATAAAAATCAGAGGTTGATCCCAATACTTAAAAAGGTTATTAGCTCCAAAATGAAATTACGATTTCATACGCCCAATGGTCTGCATACCAAACAGATTGATAAAGAGGTAGCACAACTCTTCCGGTTAAGCGGTTTCACCACCATCAGGCTCAGTTTTGAAACCAAAAATCCTAAGAGGTTTGCTGATATGAAGAATAAAGTAACACCGGATGATTTAATCCAGGCCGTCGAAAACCTGGAAAAGGCAGGTTATGCAAGAAATGCATTAGAAACATACATCCTGATGGGACTTCCCGGTCAATCTTTTGAAGAAATCTATGAGAGTATTCTGTTTGCGCACTCATTGGGAATTAAAGTCCGGTTGGCTTCTTTTTCTCCCATTCCCGGTACCATTGACCATGACCGGGCTGTAAAACAAGGTTTATATCCGAAGGATGCAGATCCGCTTCTATCTAATAAGACGATATACCCTTTACATCGTTCCATTGAAGCTTTTCATAAGTTTCACCAGATCAGGCAGCTGGTGCATGTTTTAAATCAGGCTGTCGACCGTGAGGTGAATCTATTTGAACCCGCAGAATTGAAACTGGCTTTTCAGAAAATTGTCCAATCCCAGGAGGAAAATGAGAAGTCCAAGAAGTTGTAAAAAATTGTGCTATACTTCAAGAATAGCAGGTTTAGTCTGGTATTTTCCAATTTGAATGATTTGTTTCAAGTGGATAAAATTGTTATTATTTTTCGATTAAGAAATCTATCTGTGAGGAGTCTGATATGTCTAAAGTTGTCACTATGATTTTAGCAGGGGGACAAGGTAGTCGTCTCTTTCCGTTAACTAAAATAAGAAGTAAACCGGCAGTTCCCATTGCCGGAAGGTTTCGACTCATCGATATTCCGATCAGCAATTGCATTCATTCTCATTTGAAGAAAATTTTTATATCCACCCAATTCAGTAGTGAATCTTTGCATCGTCACATTTTCGTAACCTATCGCTTTGATAATTTTACCAAGGATTTTATAACAGTATTAACGGCAGAACAAACACTTGAGAGTCGGGATTGGTACCAGGGAACAGCCGATGCGGTGCGCCAGAATTTAAGGTTTCTCAGATCAGAGGGAGATCTGGTACTTATTTTATCGGGAGATCATCTCTATCGCATGAATTATCAGAAGTTTATTGATTTTCATATTGAAAAAAAGGCCGATATCAGTATTTCAGTCTATCCGGTTCACCACGATCAGTGTACGGAATTTGGAGTGATGAAGGTAAATCGTAACGGCCGGATCGAATCCTTTTTTGAAAAACCAAAAAATGCAGAAGACCAGGAAAGTATGCGTGTCCCTGAGCAAGTCTTCAATCGCTTTGGAATTGAGGCAGCAGGTCGTACTCATCTTGCCTCGATGGGTATATATCTGTTCAATTGGGAGGTTTTAAAAAAATTGCTTGAAAAAACAGACTTTGAAGATTTTGGTAAGGAAGTTATTCCACATTCAATCACCAGAAAGAAAGTTTTTGGATATTTTTTTGATGGTTTCTGGGAGGATATTGGGACTATCAGGAGTTTTTTTGATACCCATATGGATTTGACCTCAACGCTTCCAAAATTTAATTTTTATGATGAGGAAAATCCTATTTTTACCCATCCCCGTTTTCTCCCGGGATCAAAAATTCTTGCCGCCGAGGTTTCGAATTCGATATTGTGTGAGGGAAGTATTATCAATCGCGCGATGGTTAATCATTCGATCATTGGTATTCGTACCCGGATTGGGGAGAATTCCAATATTAACAGAGCAATCATTATGGGATCGGACTTTTTCGAGAGCAATGAAAGTATTGTTGAAAATCAACAAAGAGGAGTTCCCAATATCGGTATCGGGAATGATTGTGAGATTCGCGATTCAATTATTGACAAAAATGCAAGAATTGGCCATGGAGTTAAATTAATTAATGAGAGAGGAATCCAGGAAGAGATAACAGAAAACTATGGTATCAGAGATGGCATCATTGTAGTACCAAAAAATGCAGTGATTCCCAATGGGACCGTCATCTGATATTAACAATATTTGGTAGATTTGGCCTGAGGATCAATCTTGCCCCGGTCGGGTAGTTCATTTTTATCGAGAAGTATTAACCATAAAAATTTGATACACAAAGATATGGCAGTTAAGAAACCATTTTATCAATACTCAAGATTTCGTCTCTATGATTGGCTCACCCTGGGTTACCTGACCATCTGGATCATTTTACTCATCATATTTTATCAAAGAATTCCTTCGGCCGCGGTTTTTTTAGGATTGCACTCTGGTGTACTTCTTACAATATTCTTACTCGCTGGTCTGGAGCCTGAAACCGCATTATTAAAAATCGTACGTCGCTGGTATCAATTCTCTTTGGTACCGCTATTTTTTGCGGCCCTCCACTATCTTATTCCGGCCATTCACCCCGGCCATATTGACTATGAGCTTATCAGAATTGATATGCTCTTAACTGGCATTAATCCTACGGTCTGGGCCGAAAGGTTCTATCACCCGCGGGTGACAGAGATTTTACAATTGAGTTATCTTGCCTTTTATTTTCTGGGATTCATCGTGGCAATCCCCCTCTATATAAAAAATGAACTTGAGAAATACGACCGTTTTGCATTTAGTATTATGCTCACATTCTATCTCTCGTATATAGGATACCTTTTATTTCCGGCATTGGGACCCCGCTTTTTTCTCTCTCATATGCAAAATATTCCAATTGCCGGGAGCATCTTATATACTTCTATCAGTTACACCCTGAACGGATTAGAAAATATTCAATGGGATGCTTTCCCCAGTGGACATGTCGCTGTTACTCTCATCTACTCCCGTTTTCTATTTTTATATTTCAGGAAAATTTTCTACATAACATTTCCGATTGTTATTATGTTGGTTCTAGCAACCATTTATCTGCGTTATCATTATCTTATTGATATCGTGGCAGGCTTTATGTTGTTCGGGATTGTCTATATTATTGACAGAAAAATCTATCAGAAATAGCCTCCTTTAAAAATTTATCTTGACAATTTCTTCACAAGCACTTAAATTAATAAAGTGAAAAAAAAAGAAAATATGATCATTATTGTTTAAAAATTATTTCATATAGTTAATTCTGCATGACAATTATGATCGATATTTACTAATAGTTAAGATTTATACGGAAATATTTTTTTTGCTACAGTTTGTTATTAAATTCTCATACCCTTTATATTACATGGAAGGGTGTTGAGTTTTTTTATCTGAAAGGAAACAATTAATGGACTCCAACCAAAAATTAAAATTACTTACCTTAAAAGAAGCTGCAGAATATCTTCGCATGCACAAAGGCAGTCTCTATCGCTTGCTTGAAAACGGAAAGATTGACATTCCTGCCATCAAATTAGGAGGGAAATGGCTTTTTAACCTGGATAGCCTGAATCAATATCTCATGATGAAGGAACATGATCGGAATTAGTCTATTATATGACATCTATTCATCCTAAGTATAAAAACAGTTAACTAATTAACATTTTAGAAAGAGGGCGTATGATGTTCCGATTATTGTTCATTATTACTCTATTTACATCCTTCCTGTACGGTCAAGGTAATGAAGATTGTATGATGTGTCATGCTGATCCTGATTTAACAGGATTGACGAAAGATGACCAGGAAATTTCAATGTATGTTGAAGAATCCGGGTATGATAATTCTATCCATTCAGGTTTAAGCTGTATTGATTGTCATCAGGATCTTGATGGATTACAGGATTATCCCCATGAAGAAAACCTGGAAGTTGTAAATTGTGGAACCTGCCATGATGATGCCCAGCAGGAATACAGTGAATCCCTGCATGGTTTAAAATTTATCAATCGAGATGAATTGGCACCGAAATGTTCGGATTGTCACGGTATGCATGATATCCTGGCCTCATCAGATCCGAATTCAGTCACCTATTTTCAGAATTTACCGACCACCTGTTGCGGCTGTCACGAAAGCCGCAGTAAACGCATTAGAGGGGAATTTAAACAACCCTGTGTTCGGGCTGATTATTTGAGAGGTGTCCATGGTAAAATGGTGGCTGAAGGTATGGATTTTGCTCCCACCTGTAATACCTGTCATCCTGCCCACAGTATCCGTAAGAGAATTGATCCCCAATCAACAATCTATAAACTTAATATTGGGAAAACCTGTGGACAGTGTCATATCGCTGAACTGGCCGAATACAGTGAATCTATTCATGCCAGTGCTCTTTATCACGGTATTATCGAGTCAGCAACCTGTACCGACTGCCACGGTGAACATCAGATTCTTCATACTGATTCTGCACTATTCGTGGCCAATCACGATGCTTGCATCGGGTGTCATACTGATGAAAAGCTCGTAAAAAAGTATAATTTACAAACGACAGTTGTTTCAACTTATGTGGATTCATATCATGGACTTTCCATCAAATTGGGCCGCGACGATGCTGCCACTTGCGGGAGTTGTCACGATAATCACCATATTCATCCATCTGATAACCCGCACGCATCAACCCATGAAAACAATCTTGTGGAGACCTGCAGTAAATGTCATGAGAATTCCAGCGAGTCTTTTGCCAGGAGCTATACCCACGAAGCCATGCTTATCCGCGGAAATCCGATAAATTTTTACATTACCCTGATCTACATCATTTTGATTGTGGGTGTCATTGGGGCCATGTTTGGCCATAATTTAATTATTTTCGCTAAATATATATGGAAAAAGAGAAGTGCGGAAAAGGATTACTATATTGTCCGTTTTAAACCGGCAGAAGTTTTCCAGCATGCGACTCTCATGATCTCTTTTACTGTTTTGGCCATTTCGGGATTTGCTCTGAAATTTCCGGATGCCTGGTGGGTGGAAATCTTCAGTTGGATGGGAGTAAATGAATGGGGAAGGCGTCTCATTCACCGAGGTGCGGCGGTGGTGATGGTGGTCATCTGTTTTTATCATCTCTACTATGTATTCCTGACAAAAAGGGGTCGCTATCTTCTGGGTAAGATCATGATCAGTTTTTCTGATATTTCTGAGATTATGAGAACCATGAAATACTACCTGGGATTAAGCAAAACTAAACCGGAATATGAGGAATTCGATTACACCGAGAAAGCGGAATACTGGGCGGTGGTTTGGGGCAATATTGTCATGGCACTCACCGGTGTAGTTCTATGGTTTCCTGCGTTGTTTACAAGTTATGCTCCGAGTTGGATTGTACGGGCATCTGAACTCATTCATTACTATGAAGCGATTTTGGCAACTTTAGCTATTATCATTTTTCATCTGTTCTTTGTGATAGCACATCCTGAACAGTATCCGATGAATCTTTCCTGGTTAACCGGTAAAATGTCATTACAGGCTGCGATTCATAAACACCCACTCTGGATTAAACGAATACTGAAAGAGAGAACAAATCTCGAACTATTACCTGAAGTGATTCAGGCCAATTGTCAGACTATTGATGATATTGAAAAATATCTTAAGTTTGGGAATCTTTATCCTGATATTGAACAGGGGAAGGTTTACTAGGTTATTTAGGATACTCGAGTAAAGAAAAAACAGCTTTCGCGGCTTGGGTACTGTTTCTCCCAATGGCCGTCTCATCGGAGAGTACAATGCCGTGAATTCCCTGCTGGATCATGTGGAAGAAATGTATCACCTCTGATCTGGTGGGTGAAGGATGGTCTGTGAGATATTGAAATACCTGGCCAGCAACCAGTATCGGTTTATTAAGAGCCTTAGCCTTTTGAATAGTTTTGCTTTGCCATTCCATTAATTCCCGGGGAGAAATAAAACTTCCCAGGTCTCCCCGACAGTACCAAATTTCATCCGCCTGTTTGCAGATTAATTCAAGATTTTCCAACGCAGATGGATGTTCTATTTTTGCTATAATTTTAGGAAAATAGGATATCTGTTCGCATGATTGCCGCAATTCGCTGACATCATTTTCAGTACTAATAAAGGATAGGGCGAGAGAACCAATATTCAGACTTTTAGCTGTCTGAATATAATCAAGCTGTTCCGGCAAGTACTCTCTGAAAGATTTAAATTTCTTATCAATTATTATTCCGGCATGACTTCTTAAATTTCCTCCCTGAATTACCTGTGTTATGATACTATCAGGGGTTCTTTCCGTTACTTCCAGTTGAATTTGAGCGTCCTGTAAAAATATTACATCATGAACTTCTACTTGCTGGAAAAACAGTTCGTGTGGTACCGCAATCATTTGGTGGTCAGATATTTTTCCTTTGACAACCTTAATGTTATCACCACTCTGAAGTGGATAATCCTTGTCCAAATGACCAATTCGCATTTTCTTTCCTGGTAAATCCAGATAGTATTCAATTTTATTGGTAGGAAGTTTTTGGCTTACAAACATCCGATATTCTGAAATTTGTTCAATCTTGAGATGCGAAGCATTCATTCTAAAGTAAGTTTGACCGTATTCGGCAGTTATATTGAGAAACTCCGAATTTAAACTGGCTGGCCCCAAGGTGCTGATAACCTTAAATTTTGCAGGTTGTAAAGTCATTTTCTAATTCATTTTCAGTGGAAATAAATATAGACATGACCAGCATTCAATAAAAGTACTGCTATTTATAATCAACGATCTTAAAAAATAATTTCATTATGCAGAGGTTGTTAAAGTTTGTGATAAATATAAAAACTCATTAAAATTGAAAGGTTTAAAAAATTGGGAATGAAATAATAATTAAAATTCGGTATATTTTAAACCAAATTTAAAAAATCATCAAAGTTGTAGAAGATGACTTCCAAAACATCAAAAAATGTTACGCTTGAGGAAATAATTCAGGGAGTCGAGCAGGGTCAATTTCGGGTATTATCCCGTGCCATAAGTCTGGTGGAAAATGGCCATGCCGGCGCTGATACCATTCTGGATCAAATATATAAAAATACCGGAACATCATATCGTATTGGTATCACAGGTCCGCCCGGCGCGGGAAAAAGTACCATTGTATCGCGTTTGGTAAAATGGTTTCGTGCCAAGGATCAGAAGGTAGGTATTATAGCGGTGGACCCCACCAGCCCATTCAGCGGAGGAGCTGTTTTGGGAGATCGAATTCGTATGACAGAATTGGTAACGGATGAGGGCACTTTTATCCGTAGTATGGCCACCCGGGGAAGTTTGGGGGGACTCTCAAAAACTGCTCAAGAGGTGGCAGATCTGATGGCAGCCTCGGGTATTGAGATAATTATTTTTGAGACGGTCGGGGTGGGACAGGGTGAGCTGGATGTGGCCCAGGCAGCCGATACAACGGTGGTTGTTTTAGTCCCGGAATCAGGAGACAGTATTCAGGCGATGAAAGCGGGTCTGATGGAGATTGCTGATATTTTTGTAATTAATAAGTCCGATCGGGACGGTGCCGAGAGAATGAAAATTGAACTGGACATGATGCTTCAGTTACGCGTTCCCAGGGATCAATGGACGCCACCCATTCTGAACAGTATTGCCCAGAATAATATTGGCATTGAAGAGCTTTACCGGGAAATTCTTCAACATGAAAAGCACCTGAAAGAGCAGGGGTTCCTGGAAGAAAAACGATTCCAACGCCTTTTCGAACGAATGCAGGAGATGATTCGTGTTGATTTTGAACAACGGTTCTGGGATAAAAAAAAGATCGAATTTTTAAACAGCAAAATGGATGATATTCTGCAGCGACGTATAACTCCTCAAAAAGTTGTTCTCGAACTTAAAGAATTAGATAACTAATTCGATGTTTACCCCTAAAATCATTATAAATAATTATTATTCAATTATTATTCAATTAGTTCGACTATAAACAAGAAAAACAGATAGATTTTAACTTCTTATTATTTTATATTTTAAGCTGATTTTTGTAAGGGTCTCTGGATGGGTTCTAAAATTTCCAAGCAGAAACAGATGTTTTCTTTATTGAATAATAAATTTGCCAATATGTGGGATGAGTCTGTCCAAACCGCTACCGAATCTGCTGAATTCCAAAAAGATGATTCCTCCGATTCTCAATCATCCCAACTCCTCAACAAAGTCTACAACTTTTACAAGAGTATTATTCAAAATTTAAGCAGTGGTCTCATGGCCCTTGATTTAGAGGGCGGAATTACCTTCACCAATCATGCTGCAGCCCGTCTGTTAAAGGTTGATAGGGAGGATCTCCTGAAGAAGAATATTCGGGAGATATTTGCCGATGATGAGGAATCGCAGAAATCTCTTCGGGCACTTTTCATACATGATAAGCAAATAAATGAAAAAGAAGTTCATTTTGTTCAGAAAAATGGATCGACAATCCGGATTGGATTCAGTTCGTCACAAATTCATGATGAAAACAATAATTTTGATGGTGTTATAATCCTTTTTCGGGATTTAACGGAGATTCATTATCTGAAAATGCAGATTGAGAAGATGGAGAGATTGGCACTCATTGGCGAATTATCCGCCGGGGTCGCTCATGAAATCAGAAATCCGCTGGCAGGAATTAAAGCTGCAGCCCAACTTCTACAGGAAAGTGACAATGATGAAGGCTTTCATCAACAAGTCGTCGAGAGAATTATCAGAGAAGTTGATAAAGCCAATAAATTACTCATGGAATTTTTCAAATTTGCCAAACCGGGTAAACCGAAACTGAACTTTCATGATACTGATTTAATTGTAGATGGCATATCAATTCTCCTGGCTCCACAGATAAAAAAACGGAAAATTGTGCTCGAGACTTATTTTGGAGAAGATTTACCTGAAGTTTACATCGATGAAACACAAATAGAACAGGTCATCATTAATCTGTTCCTCAATGCTTTTGATGCAATGCCTGATGGAGGGAAATTGCAGATCAAAACCTACCGGAAAAATGTCAGTATTATAGGAATGGAAAATGTAACTCATGAACCTATGGAAAATCAGTTAAACTATGTTTTTGTTGAAATAAGAGACAACGGTACTGGAATATCTACCCAAAACCTGAACAAAATCTTCAATCCGTTCTTCACCACCAAGCAAAATGGTTTGGGGCTGGGGCTTTCAATATGCAGTCGATTGGTAGGGGAGAATGGTGGAAATCTAGATGTTCAAAGCGAACCGGGAATTGGAACTGCAGTAACAGTTGCCTTGCCGGCATTTATTCATTCATAGCGAATTAGGGGTGACATAAGGATATGAGTGACATAAAAAGATTGTTAATTGTCGATGATGAAGAGGCACTCACATTTAGCCTTTATCAGATTTTTATAAATGTAAAAATGGAATGCGAAGTTCTCACTGCATCAAGTGGTAATGAAGCGCTTACCAAGATTGAGCAGGGGGAGTTTGATCTGGTAATAACCGATATAGCCATGCCGGGAATAAACGGATTGGATCTACTTTCCATAATCAAAGGGAAGCACCCCATGACAAAAGTGATTATCATTACTGCATACGGTTCTGATGAAAATAAGGATCAGGCATATCAAAGAGGAGCGGAAAAGTATATTGAAAAGCCGTTTGACCTGTTTGAGATAAGAGATTTAGTCATCGATTTAATCAGTTAAACTTATGGTTCTAGTTGGAAATTTAAAAGATCTACGGTTGGCAAATATCATTCAGTTGAATTGTATGGAACGGAATGTTGCCAAGGTTACAGTGACCTCCCATGAGGGAACGGGATATCTTTACTTTGCTGAAGGTCAAATCGTTCATGCTGAATATAGTCCCTATATTGGTGAGAAAGCCGTATCAGAGATGTTGGCTTTGAATGATGGACAATTTAAAGTAGAAGCGGGTATAGCTTCTCCTGCGTATACAATTAAAAAACCGTGGAATTCCGTGGTATTGGATAGTCTGCGAGATTTAGATGAAAAAAACCAGCAGACTACATCGGTTCCCAAGAAAGTTTTTTCTATTCTATCAAATCAGAAATTAATTAAAAGTATTATCGTATCAGATTATAGTGGGAAACTGCTGGAAGGAAAAGCCACGAAACGATTAAATCCGGTACTAATTGCTTTTATATGGTATAAACTAAAAAAAGTACTAACTTTGTTCTATAATGAAAACTTTCTATATACATTCCTGCGCGGAAAGGAAGGCTATCTTTTCATTTTGGAATTCAGGGCAAATTTAGTTGCCTTTGAAACCGATTTAAATATTATTCCGGAAGAATTTATTGGCATAGTAAATCAAATACTCCGGGGTGTGGATTAAGGTATAGAGTTTAAAATTTTATATAAAGATCAGAAAAATTTAAGAACTCAGATGATTGATGAATATTTAAAAGATTTGAAGCAAATTCCAAATGTGGAAGCTATCGCTCTCTATGGTATAAATAATATTTTGTTGGATTCCTGGACCGAACCCAACTTTAATATTAAAGTGTTAGAAGAGATGAGTCTGCATTATTTTCAGGTATTCGCAACGCTTGATTTGAATGTTCAAAATTATCAGGAAATCGTGATTACCCATGAAAAGGGCCACTTTTATACCCGTATTTATCCCAATGTACTTCTGATTGTGGTTGTCAAATCAACCGTAGAAATTTCTCTGATTCGTCTAATTACCAATGTAAAAATCAATGAATTACTTCATTCCCGACAATTACAAAAAATTTTAAAAAAGTCTGCCATTGAAAATAAGGATTTCCTGAATAGGAAAAATCTAGATGAGTCGGAAACGGAATACCTCAAAAAAATGGAAATATGATCCTCTTTTGATACTACAAATTATTAAATATTATGGATTTAATGCCGATTATTACAGCATAAGTATATCACAATTGAAGCGGTTGTAGCATGAAAAAAATCGATGAAAGAATGATATTTGTCGTGAATAATGAAAAAACTGCTGAAGATAATGATCTTCTTCACCTAGAATGGGCAGTTGTATCGCAGTTAGATGGGCGGAAAACAGTGCGGCAGATAGCCGAAAATCTGGCATTAAACCCGACCGAGGTAGAGGAGATATTTAAAAAATTGGTTTCGGATGATTTATTAGTTTTAGTTAATAAACCGGAAGAGAATATTATTGTCCCATCAGAATTTATCAAATTAGTTAGTCATGAGATGACTCATCTTCTGGGACCGGTTGCCAGTGTTATTATAGAAGATATCATGGATATGATGCGATTGAATAAGGAGAATATTGATCGCAGAAATTTACCCAACCTGATTGATCTGTTGACCAATCAAATTGATGATCCGGTGAAACAGATTGAATTTCAAAAAAATATTTATCCCCAAATAAAACAGTATATTTTAAAATGAAAAAATTAGCATATTTCAGTCTCCGGTTGCGAATTGCCGCTTTTATATTTATCGGAACCTTAATTTTTGGCACTCTTATTTTATATCTTACCTATCAATATGTAAATAAGACACTCACAGAATCTCTCATTGAACAAGGGCATATTGTAGCAGCAAATATTGCGGAAATTGCAGCAGAGAAGATCATTGAAGAAGACTTGGTGGAATTAAAAGCAGTTATTGAAAAAAATAAATATTATTCTAATATCGAGTATATACTCATCGAAAATTTCAATGGGCAGATCGAGACTGATACCTACAACGGGGAAACTCCCGGAGAGATACAGAGTGGACATCCCGAGACTGATTTTAGTGAGGATCCCGGTTTTGGGGTAAAGCTGATTTCGGTTTCGTCCCAGAATGTTGATATTTTTGACATAAAACAAGCCATAAAAGAGGGATTGTTGGGATTTGTCAGGGTTGGAATGAAAAAGTCATTTGTGGATGAGAAAATTAGAGAAACTATTATATATCTTAGCTTCGTTTTTCTAATCGGCATATTTTTAGCTATCACTTTAACCATTTTTGTTATTACATTACAGTTTAGCAGACCAATATCCCAGCTAACCGAGATGGCCTATAAAATAAGCATGGGGGATTTCGATGAACCTGTTCGTGTTCATGTAAAGAATGAAATTGGCTTTCTGGCTGAAGCAATCGAGAGAATGCGGGAAAGTCTAAAATCTTCCTTAGAACGCCTTAAAAGTCGTTAAAGTGATAAAGCTAGCCTTTATAAATCGAAGGAGACCCAAATGGTCCAGGTAAAAAAATTAAAAGATGGCAGCCGTCAAGTGATTCTGACAACGGCACAGTTCGATGAGATAACAAAGGTCCTAACGGAATTAGCTGCCAAAACCAAGGCCTCCACTATTCTCCTTGCTGATATCAGCGGTCAACTGATAACGCAGCGTGGGAATACCGAGGATATTAATACGGCTATCCTCAGTGCTCTGGCGGCAAGTGATTTTGCTGCGACCTCAGAAATGGCCAAGTTGGTAGGGGAGGATGCAAAGTTTAAGTTACTCTTCCATGAAGGTGAGAAACGAAATGTATATCTCTCAAATATTGGTGATAATTTTTTCCTGGTTGTTGTATTTGATGTGAGTGTTACGCTGGGATTGGTCAGAATTTATACTAAAAAAGCCATCCACAATCTGCTCCAGGTGTTCGAAGAGAGTGAACAGGCAGACGATTCGATTAAAATCATCGATAAGGATTTTTCCAGTATGTTGGGAGATATGTTGGATGATTCTTTCAAGTAGAAAGAATAGAATAGTGGATTGTGAAAAAATCAAACTGGTGAGGAAACTGAATGTTTATTAATTGGGCGTTACAAGAAATAAATCTGAAAATTGTATATTACGGACCTGGAATGAGCGGTAAAACAACAAATTTGGAATATATTCATTCAAAGTTAGATCCTTCCCTGACGGGCGAACTGGTAACCTTGAAAACTAAGGAAGACAGAACCATATTTTTTGACTTCATGCAAATTGAAGTTGGAAGAATTAAAGGGAAAAAACCAAAATTTAATCTTTATACAGTACCCGGTCAGGTTTATTATGCATCAAGTAGGAAAATAATATTAAATGGTGTGGATGGTATTGTATTTGTTGCCGATTCACAGAGAGACCGCATGGAAGGAAATATTGAAACCCTGCTTGATCTTGAAAATAACCTGTTAGCTTCAGGTTTTTCATTAGAAACTTTTCCCTGGGTTGTTCAATTTAACAAACAGGATCTGCCCAATGCGGAATCCATGGCAATACTCCAAAAAAAGTTAAATTTTTTCAATGTTCCTCAATTTGAAGGGGTTGCAATTAATGGAAAAGGGGTATTTGATACCCTGAAAGCGGTGATCAATCTTGTTATTCAGAATGTGCAAAAACAGCTGTAATATATTCTGAACAAAAAAAGCCATCTTTGAAATTAATCGAAGATGGCTTTTTTTATAAGAAATATTTTTAGTTCTATTTAGTCAATACTAACTCTGAATTTTCTTCACTTTCATTTTAAAATAACAACATTTTTAACTTTTTTCTCCGTTCTCTACCCATACCTGAGCCAGTTGAATGATGGTCTCTGTCGCTTTCTCCATATCCTGGATAGAAACCCACTCTCGCTTGCTGTGGAAATTATGGCCTCCGGTAAAAATATTAGGTGTAGGTAATCCCATAAAAGACAAACGTGCGCCATCTGTACCACCCCGAATCAAATTTTTAATCGGTACTAAGCCGGTTCTTTTAATGGCTTCAATAGCATAGTCAACCACATGGGGATAATCATCCAAGATATATCGCATATTCCGATATGATTCATCAATTCTAATTTCTGCTTTGGCTCCCTTATAATTTTCGAGAACCTTATTTTTAATATCCTCCAGCAGTTTCTCTTTTTCTTTGAGACCTTCAATCGTAAAATCCCGTATCAAAAACTTTACTGTGGATTTCTCAACGCTTCCGTCTATTGAATTGGCGTGAATATAACCTTCTCGTTTTTCGGTGGTTTCAGGGGAAAGAGAATCCTTCGGTAATTGGGCGATGATATCAGATGCAATTCTGATGGAATTGACCATTCTATTTTTAGCATAACCCGGATGAATATTAATTCCTTCAACGTTAAGTGTGGCCGTATCAGCACAGAATGTCTCATTTTCAATCTCTCCCGCGGTTTCCCCATCAATAGTATAAGCATAGGTTGCACCAAAATCTTTCACATCAAAAAATTTAGTACCCTGACCTACCTCCTCATCTACCGTGAACGCAATTTTAATATCCCCATGTTTAATCTCCGGATTGCTGAGGAAAAATTCACAGGCAGACATAATTTCAGCAATACCCGCTTTATTATCCGCTCCCAGTAGAGTGGTCCCATCGCTGGTGATGATATCGTGACCAATACAATTTTCCAGTGTGGGATCAGTTGCTGGTTCAATGATCTGTTCGCTATCATTTGGCAAAACAATTTTTTGACCCTGATAATTTTTGTGAATTTGGGGCTTGACGTCTGCTCCGGATACATCCGGTGATGTATCCACGTGAGCAATAAATCCGATTGTGGGTACCGCATTTTTAAAGTCATTTGGTAAATTTGAGGGAAGTGTTCCAAAAACATAGCCGTGTTCAGTTAAACGGACATTACTCAAACCCATTTCTCGTAACTGTTTCTCTAACAATTGAGAGAGAACAAGCTGTTTTTCAGTGCTGGGATAGGAAGTGGAATTTTCACTGGATTGAGTGTCGATTTTAACATAGTCGATGAATCGATCAACTAAATTTTCAGCATTAATTTTCATGTAGATCTCCATAATGAGCAACGATTGTTTCTCAAGTTAATATTATGATGTCCATAGAAAAATGGGTTTTTCATTTATATTGAAGCAGATTATTGTAACTTCTGGATTTAACTTACGTACAGAAATAAAAAAGGTTTTCATATGGAAATAATTGGAATTTTAATTTTACTTTTTATCGGCATCATCATTTTTAAATTTCTCATCCTTGGTCTGAAAATGGGCATTTTTCTTATTACCTTACCGTTAAAAATTATTTTTACAATTATAGCAGCTATGCTTGCTGTATTTCTTCTCCCTGCGGTAATTCTTCCTGTTTTATTATCAATTATTGTTCTGTTTTTACCTTTTTTTCTTATCGGCTTGGGAATTATTTTGCTCATTAAGTATGCAGCCTGAGAAGATTCACAATCTAATTCTAAAATTCCGTTAGCGAAACAGAGATAACTGCTTCACTCCCGGCGTTTTTTCTCTCCTTTAAAATCATCCGAATTAAAATGCTGTTTGGAAATAGTGATTATTTCATCTATCGCATCCTGTACAGCTGCGCTTATTTGACTTCCCAAACTCAGATTTAATGGCTGAATACCCAAGAAATAGTCCGGGAGAGGTCGAAGAGGTTTTAAGTACTCCAGAAGAACTGTGGGTGAATAATTATGGGTAGAGATAGCGAAGTGATGAATCTCTTGTGGTAAAAATATTCTGTAGTCACCTGGGTCACTATCCCAATTAATGATATCGATCCACAATCGGGATTCTCCTTCCATTGAAGCAATTTTCTGAAGATAATTTTCGGGTGTATCATACACCGCCAGAGCATTGGGATAACCTATCTGCAGCAATTTTTCTATTATTGCAATACCTGCTCCGTCATCACCCCTGAGTTCATTGCCAATCCCGATGATAGCAGGTCTCGATGCTAAAACTGATTGAAGCGTAACTGAATTTATCATTCTATAGCTTTCAATTGGAAAGAAATTTAACGATAATTTTTTAAATAAAAAAGCCATATGGGTAACTTCTCCCATATGGCTGAATTAATTAAGGTAATCTATACTATATTATTTCTAGCCCCACTCTTCTTTCAACAGAATATCTCGACGGCATGAGGGACAGGATACTCTTACGATATCCCAGCGATCAATTTTTCGGGTATCTCGCGGGGATTCCATGGGCAATATTTTAAATTCATTCATTTTGGTAAGATAGATTGTAGGATTAGCATAAGCTACCGTTCCGAGCTGTTCGTAAAGATAAATCAACTGTGACTCCGGCGCAATAACGCCCCCACAAATTTCACATTGAATCAGTTTATGTTCAATCACTTCCAGGGCTTCCGAATGTTCAAAATAAGATAATTCATATTCAGGTGTAAGTTGAATTCCTTTCTCAGTAGTACAATGTAAATGACACTCCCCGCAAAAAATACAGTTACCATAATCACAGGTTAATCTGCGAATCATTTTATTATTCACAGAGAGGTCCTCAACCGTTATAGCACCTGCGGGACAGACTTCCGCACAGGCACCGCACCCGATACAATAATCCTCAAAATAACGGGGAGCGGCTCTTAAATTATCCGGAACGGGTGTCGGTTCCTTTGGAAACGGATGGGTGTAAGGCCCCTTAATGACGGCGGTAATAGCCTCTTTTAGTTCTCGTAATTTAGGTAAATACATGGGGTGATCTCCGTAATACTTTTGGTGGATTCCTCAGCTCTGCTTTTTTTGGGGATAATCTTCGTTGTAACGATCTACCACACTTCCTTTCCAGAGTGGAAATCCGGCCCGGTGAGATCCTCGTGATATGGCATGTGCAGCTGTCGGCGCAGTGAGAAATATAAAAATGACACAAAATAATGCTTTCAAGGAGATGCTGTTCCAGCCAAAATGAACCACCACTGCCAACAGAATGAGAATAGTACCCATGGTGACGCATTTGGTAGCGGCTTGTAGACGATTATAAATATCGGGAAAACGGAGCAAACCGACACAACCTGCAAAATTAAAGAATATCCCCAAAGAGACTAAAACAATAACAAGATTACTCATCAAATGTCCTCCCCTCTAAATATTTCGCCAGGGCTATAGTGCCAATAAATGACAGTAGAGCCCATGATATGGCGACGTTCATATACAAGTCTTTTCCCGTAAAGAGTGAAAGAATTGCACAAAAGCCGATCATCAGTATCCCTAATATATCAATGGCGACTGTCCGATCAGGGGGTGTGGGACCAACACCAATACGGTATAAGCAGAAGAAACAACAGATTAACAAACCAATAAGGAATACTACCATAATATCTCCAAACCTAATTTTTAAAGGATAATTCTATCTCTTTTACAGTCTTTGATTACTCGAAAATCCTTTTAAGATGTTTTTCAAATTTGCTGACAATGATTTTGGTTTCAACTTCCGGATCGTCGGAAATAATATTGATCCAGTGGATGTATAAATTGTCATCGATAAAATCAACGGTTAACGTCCCGGGGGTGAGCGTGATAGAATTAGCCAGAAAGGTTTTCGCTATATCAGTTTTAAGAATAGTTTTAACCTTAACAATTCCCGGACGAATCGGAATTTCCGGATGAAACACCCGGTAGGTTACGTCAAGATTGGATTTAACCACCTGCCATGCGAATACCGGTAAATAGACGATGAGCCAGAATAATCGAATCGGATGAAATATTCGACCGATCTCCGCCGGGAAAATGTCACTGAACAGCCAAACCACCAGAAAAGCCACCACAATGCCTGCCAGTAAATCAGGAACATCCAATGACCAGACAAAAGCAAACCACAACAGTAAGATTAGTAGAAATTCAACAATTTTTTTTAACATGATAAAAACCTCAAAATAGAGAAGAAATGAATAGGATAATCTCCCACAAGTCTAAGTATTGATCAAGGCAATGCATAAATCGGATATTGACCGGGATTTAAGAGAAGATTCCCCGCAGTTTCCAGAATTTGCTGTCCGAATAGGGGATAGAATAGACCAATACCAATGCACAGGAAAGCCAGCATCAGCATGCCCGCAACCATCAATACCGGAACTTCTCTGATGTCCTCCAGTCTTTTTGGCAGGCTACCAAAAAGAGAATATTTTTGCACCTTAATGAATGAGATCAGGGTCATAAAGCTTACAAATACCGTGATAGCTGCAAGCAGATAGAATTTCGCCTGAAATAAAGCTATGATGATGATTAGCTTGCTCCAAAAACCGTTAAAGGGAGGGACGCCGGATATGGACAGGGCTGCGACTGAACAGCAGCTGCCAGTCCAGGGCATTCTTTTAATCAATCCGCCCAGTTGCTTCAGCTGTCGGGTACCTGTGGCATATTCGAAAGCGCCGGAGCAGAGGAACAATAATGATTTAAATACAGCGTGATTGAGCAGATGGAATAGGGCCCCTAATATACCCAAAGGTGTAGCCAGTCCAATTCCTACTATAACATATCCCATTTGGCTGATACTATGATAGGCCAAAAGTCGTTTAAAATCCCATTGTCCGACTGCCAAAAATACTCCAATGACCATAGAAAGACCACCCAGGGTCATTAAAATGGTCTGAATAATAGGAAGCATCCCCAGGATGATAAAGAAAATTCTGGCAAAACAGTAAATACCCAGTGCCTTAATAATTAAACCGGAGAGCATGGCGGATATAGGTGCCGGTGCAGAGGGATGAGCGTCTGGTAACCAGGCGTGAAAGGGTACCATGGCAGATTTTAAACCGAATCCCATAAGGAAAAGTGCGAAGATAAAAAATAATAAATTTTTTGAGATACCGCTGTTCAAAGCAATTGCCATATCCGCCATATTCAAGGTACCAGTTGCAGCATAAAGTAGCGCGATTCCCAAAAGTATGATGGCGGAAGATACACCACCTAAGACCAGATATTTAAAGGATGCTTCCAATTCTTCGGCCTCAACGCCAAAGGCGACCAGCGCATATGATGCGATAGAAGCGATTTCCAGAAACACAAAAAGATTGAAAAAATCTCCGGTTAGAATCACACCGTTCATACCGGCAATCATCAGAAGATAGAGAGAATAGAATTTATTTTGAGCGGTATATTGTCGCATGTAAGGAACTGCGAAAAGAGTGACTGCCAGAGTAATGAGGCTCACAATAATAATGAGAAGTTGACTCAGTGAATCCCAAACCAGGGTAATTCCCATGGGAGGCATCCAACCACCAATGGCATAGTGAAATGGTTCTTGTCCGATAAATCCAAGTGAAAGGCCGGCTAAGAAAACAACTACAAAGAGTGTGAGGTATGCTGAGACATTTTTCAGAAATTTAGTCAGAATCAGATTGATAAAAGCCATACCCAGAGGCGCCATCACAAAAATGGGAAGCCAATTTCTCATCTATTTATCCTTTCAAATTCAAAGCTTAACTGCTGATATACATTGTTTAATTTCAATTATCCACGTAAACGCCGGATCTCGCTCATATCGAAGGTCTTATACTTCTCGTATAGCCTCAGAGATATTGCAACCATTAGTGCGAGAATACTCATCCCGATAACAATGGAGGTTAAAACCAGAACCTGTGGCAGGGGATCAACACTCTGCTGGGTAAATGTTGTAAAATCCATACCTGGCAGGAAAATAGGCGGAATGCCGCCATCCTTATAGCCTACCAGTAAAATAAAAAGGTTGATGGAGTATTCCAAAATCACCATGCCGATGATTTTTTTCACCAGATGTTTTTTAGCGATTAAGCAATACAAACCTAAAACAAATAAGATAGAGTTTAAAAAATAGATTAACATATCACTGCCTTTGTGGTTGATCTATCATTGAGGTTTCAAATTACTCTTCATCTTCTGTGCTGATTAAGCTGGATACGAAGCGTCCAAAAATGGTTAGGGTGAGGAATACGGCAAAAATACTTGCGAATACCTTGACAGCAATGGCAATATTATTGACCAAGATCGTACCGGAGCTTAGTAGACCAAAGGGGGCACTTTTTTCTAAAAAATTCAGGAAAAAATAGCCCGCTGTGTAGCCCAGGATAGCAATGGACAAGAATGTTATCGCACCAAGATTATCTAAGAGACTGGCCCAAAAATCACTTAATTTTGAGAGGGCCAGATTTTTTCCAAATGCAAGCGTCACTAAAATTAATCCGCAGGCCAGCATAATACCCCCTGCGAATCCGCCCCCTGGTGTAAGATGTCCGTAAACAGTAATGTAGATGCCAAAGGAAAAAATTACCGCAATCAGGAGTCCGGTAATTGTTTTTACAATAAAGGTCATTCCTTCCATTATCATTTCCTTAAACTAAGTTGATATTCGATTGTCCGGAAAAAGCAGCTGAAAAGTCCACGATAAATGTTCTTCCTATTAAGTCTTGAGGATAGTTTCCTTTTTTTCATCCTTCTCGGTTGCATCTTCTGGTAAATCTTCTTTTCGCGGAATTCCCACTCGAATCTTATCGCTTTCCTCTCTTTTCTTTTTTCCTTTAGCCCTGAGCACTACAAAGGCGCTCAGGATCGCCGTGAAGATAACTGTTGCTTCTCCCAATGTATCGTAGGCCCTGTAATCCAGGAGAATTCCCATCACAACATTGGATGCTCCGGTTTGGGCCACACTGTTTTGCAGATATTGAGCAGAAACAAGCATAAGCGGTTCGCCGAACTTGGGTAGTCCCTGAAAGGCCAGAAACGCAAAGATTAGGAAGAGGCCAAAAAATATGAGACTGCTCAATACCGCAAAAGTATCCCGGTGTTTGGTGATAGCAGTATTATCCAGAGATACAGTAGAGCGGATAAGTACGATAAGTACGATTATCTCAACCACAACCTGAGTGATAGCAATGTCCGGCGCCCCAAGGAGAAGGAAGAGAATTGATAGTCCCATCCCGACCACACCTGTAGAAATCACCGATGCCAGAATATTCCGGGTCTCAATGGCAATGATTGAACCGATAATACAGAAAATTATTAGACTGTAAAACAAGAATAACATGTTGATACCTTTTCTATCTTGAATTCAGGTTAATTTTGATATTAGTTCTTACAAGACCATAAGAATGAAGCATATGATACCCAGGCCGATGATGCACCAGGCCAGATAGGTGGATAGGATACCGTCGTGTAATTTTTTTAAAACATTTACCCCAAGTAATCCGATATCACTGGTGATGTTATAAATGTCAAAAATACCTTTTTCACTCTCCTTTAGAAAACCTCCCAAAAATCTTGTTTTTTCTATAGATTCAAAAAATGTGCTGGCCATCAATTTTTCGCTTTTTATATCATAGTTTTCGCCGCCAATGAATAGTGTTTCCACCTCTCTCACTTTTATGCGACTGATATAAAAAGCAATTCCACCGATAATCAAACCAATCAGAATCA